>JASJGT010000212.1:0-3341 GCA_033791405.1 Desulfuromusa sp. | reverse complement strand
TTCAGCAACCTGTACTTTTCTGTTCCGCCAGTTTTTTCTCACCATTCCGGAAGAACTCTGTGAAGCTGCCAAAATGGACGGTGCTTCACCGATGACCTTCTTCTGGAAAATCCTTCTTCCCTTGTCTAAAACCAATATTGCTGCACTGGTAGTTATTGAATTTGTTTATGGCTGGAATCAGTATCTCTGGCCGTTGCTGATTACTACCAATCCAAAGATGACAACCGCGGTTATCGGTTTGCAACATCTGCTGCCATCGCCAGAAGATCCACCCGATTGGCACATCGCTATGGCCGGGGCGTTGATCGTCATGCTGCCACCGGTTCTGGTGGTGTTATTTATGCAACGCTGGTTTGTCAAAGGTCTAGTGGAACGAGAGAAATAGACAATGCTTTCCAAACTGCGTCAACATCCCCATATCGTCAACCCAGAAACCTATCTTGCTGGTTGTACCTGCGATGGCGAGCATCCGGCTCCGCAAGTTACCCTCTATTCGGGAAAGGATGCTAGCCAGATCCTGGCAGAAGATTGCCGCGCGATCTATGCTGATCGCCCGGTTTTGCTTCTTTCTGATCCGGAAACCTATGCCGTTGCCGGTGCCGATCTGCAACGCCGTCTACAAGCTGAAAAAGTGAACCTGACTTCCTACCAGTTTGATTCTTACCCAGTGGCAACAGCAACTTTGATTGAAACTGTGCGTGCTCACACCAAAGATGTCGCGCTGGTTATTTCGGTCGGTTCCGGGACGATTAATGATCTGGGTAAATATTCCTCCAGTGAAGATCATATTGATTTCTGGTGTCTGCCAACAGCTCCATCGATGAATGGGTATACCTCCGGGATTGCTGCGATTAAGGTCAAAGGGGTCAAAAGAACTCTCCCTGCCATCCCGCCACAAAGAATTTATGCGATCCCCGAAGTTATTCAGCAGGCACCACTTAAACTGCGGCAGGCGGGTTTCTGTGATGTTCTGGCCAAAGTAGTTTCTGATATCGACTGGCAATGTGAATCATTGTTGTTCAGCGGTAGCTACTGTGGTTTGCCCGCAGCAATGATGGCTGAAGTTGAGCATAGTTATTCCGAGAATCCCGAAGCGATCGGCAGGGGTGACGCCTCTGCGGTGATGGGACTGTTTAATGGTTTGCTATTGTCGGGGGTCGCTATGAGCCTGGCAGGATCGAGTGCGCCCGCATCGGGGGGAGAGCATCTGGTTTCCCATTTCTGGGATATGCGGGAGCCAATTACGGATCGGGAGCCGGAACTGCATGGTTTGCAAGTTGGGGTCGGAATCATTCTTTCAACCGCTTGCTACAGGCGTCTGGCACAATTGGATAAGGGTGACCTGCCGCAACAGGCGGAGCAATTATTTACCGTGACAGCAGCCCGGATTCCAGAAATCTGGGGTCCATACGCTGAGGAAGTTGCCAAACAATTTCAGAATAAGCGGGAGGCTTTATTGCAATTCGACACCCTTCTGCCGGAGAGATGGGGTGAGCTGCAGGCTCTTTTTCAGCAAGTTCAACCTCCGGAATATTTTGCCGATCTGTTTGCCCGAACTGGTGCCCCTTTTAACCTTGATGCTTTCCGTTTGACCAAGGACGAATTTATCCTGGCAGCCCTGAACAGCCGTGCCATCCGCGAACGGATTACTGTTCTAGATCTGGCCGCCCATGCTGGAGTTTTGGAAGCAGCCACCGAAGATGCTCTCCAGCTCTTGCACTGATCCTTTCCTCTTTTTGAGGTTTTCATTTGAAGAAAAACCTGCCTCTGTTCCTGCTGATAATTGTTCTGACCGCTTTGGCCGGATCATTTTATCAGCCCTATGATCAACTGACCTGGTTCCTGGAAACTGTGCCAGTGATGATTGGGTTTGTGCTGCTTCTACTGACTTGGCGCAAATTCCCATTGACACTGTTACTTTGCTGCTTGCTCAGTCTGCATGCCTTGATTCTGATTCTGGGTGGTCATTATACCTACGCCAAAGTACCGCTCGGATTCTGGATTCAGGATCTGTTCGATTTCAGCCGCAATCACTATGATCGTATTGGCCATATTGCCCAGGGTTTTATCCCGGCTATTCTGGCTCGCGAGATCCTCCTGCGCCGCTCACCGCTGGTACCAGGGAAGTGGTTGTTCCTGCTGGTCACCAGCGTCTGCCTGGCTTTCAGTGCCTTCTATGAAATGTTGGAGTGGTGGACCGCGTTATTCTCTGGGGATGCGGCAGAGGCTTTTCTGGGAACCCAGGGGGATATCTGGGATACTCAATGGGATATGTTTTTGGCTTTGATGGGAGCTATGACAGCGCAGTTATTATTGAGTCGATGGCATAATCGTCAACTATTGGATGTCGCTCCCGAGCTCAGAACCAAACTTTCCCCTTAATTTTTATGGGCATTTGGAATCTAATGTGGAAATGTTTCGTTAATCTGAGAACGACACCGCAATAAAAATTGGAACATACTGTTGAAGTTTTATCGCTCAACATAGTGCACAATGCCTATCAAAAGTCCTAAAGAGATATGAAATCCATTTTGACCTGATATTTGATAAACACATCTAGGTGACTTACGTCATGACGGCTGTAAGCGGTCACAACTTCTAAATTTTGACAAAAGTGTAAGTGTATCGAGATACTAGGGGCAATTTAGTTAACCATACGACTTACTCTAAAATCAGTTTCAATCAAATGTTTCTTTCAGGGAAAAATGGAGGCGAGATTTTGTTTCTACTTTTTTCAACTTATCTCACATTTATGTCGTGCCTCAATCCTTCAAAATTTGGAAACAAATGTTCTAGCCTGCCACAATGCAGCCAAACCGATAACAATGACAGCGACCATCCACGTGTATTCTGCAGCTGGTACAGGAGCATTGGCCATGTTGAAAGCTTCGCCATAGTAACCAACCATATAGTCGTTAATTGATTTCATACTTTAATCTCCTTCTAGGAGTGTGTCGGAGAATTGCAATTTTGGCTCAGTTCGAGGCATTGAAAGGAAATTACGCGGAGCCATATAATTAATATTGCGAGCATTAATTTTCTTACAATAACGATGAAATGTGCAAAAAGGGCTTTCTCCGACAGGCTCCTAGATGTGAATATTAGCTGTAGGTTTACATATGGGGTAACAATGTTGAACCAGAATCTAAGATCAACCTGCATCTCTAAAAGTGCCGTTTGTTTTAGTTTTTGACGATAGTTCAAAAAAGGCGTTACGTAGAATCATCATCGAGTGTAACTCCATAGCAAAACTGTTACCACCTGCTCGAAGAAAGGCTTAGCAATATGCTGTTAAACCTTTCTTGTCGTCCTCTACGTTTTGAAATCTCGATTTTTCGCCC
>JASJGT010000211.1:0-4163 GCA_033791405.1 Desulfuromusa sp. | reverse complement strand
AGCGGGCAAGTTTCCGGTGGCTGGTCACCTTTATGCAAATACCCGCAAACCGTACAACGCCATGTCTTTTCCATCTTTTCCTCCACGAGCTTGATAAGAGTTTGATTCCACTTGAAAATTCAAATCTGCAGAGGATTAAGAACCACGCCTAGCAAGCCAGATTGTATGGTGTCCACCTTTATTATCGCGCTCTCGCACCTTAACCTGCTCCACCTTAAAACCGACCTGACGTAGACGTGCGGTGAATTTGCGATCCGGGCCAGCAGACCAGACCGCCAGCAACCCCTTAGACCGGAGTGCTGCGTAGGAGGCTTGCAACCCTTCGACCGAGTATAACCAATTATTTTTTTTGTGAGTTAACCCTTCAGGACCATTATCAACATCGAGCAAAATTGCATCATAAGCTTGCTGTTCAGCTTTTATCGTTTTGGCCACATCGTCTTCACAAACACTTGTCCGTTTATCCTGTAGTGGATGGCCAGCATGTTCCCCAAGATAATCCCGGTTCCATTTCACCACAGCTGGAACAAGTTCTGCGACAACCACTTCTGCATCAGGCTCAAGTTGGTGTAGTGCCGCAGCCAGAGTAAACCCCATCCCCAAACCACCAATCAGGACCCGGGCTGGTGAACGCCCAGAAATTTCACTGCAAGCAACTTCAGCCAATGCATCTTCAGATCCATGCGCTCGGGTGCTCATCAGTACGCCACCGCCGACAATGCTGATTGAAAATTCAGTATTGCGCTGATGGAGTTGCAGCTCTCCACCGTTATCTGGTATCTGTGCCGTGTCGATTAGTTTCCAGGGGATCATTGATTTTCACCTGCAGCCAACTCCCGTCCCCGTTTAACATTGACCAGAAGCAATAGCAACCCACCAACGATAAAGAAGATCCCCAACGCCAATATTGAGTTGCGTGAACTGCCACTTAAATCTGCAACCAAAGCAAAGAGGAGCGGTCCAAAGATTGCCGCGAATCTGGAGCTGATTGCAAAAAAACCGAAAAATTCAGCACTCTTATGTTTTGGAACCATGCTGGAAAAGAGGGACCGACTTAACGCCTGGCTTCCGCCAAGAATAATGGCAATGACCCCACCCAGAATCCAAAATTCCAAGGCGCTGTTCATGCGGTAGGCAAAAAAGCAAACGAGTAAAAAGAGGCTCAGGCTGAAAATAATGGCACGGGCTGTTCCGAATCTTTCACCTAAGCGGGCAAATAACAGTGCTCCCGGCATCGCCAGAAATTGAATCATCAGAAAACAACCGATGATGGTTCCTTGCCCCAGTTGCAGTTCTTCACGCGCATAGATTGCTGAAACACTGATGACGGTTTGAATGCCATCGTTATAACAAAGAAAAGCGATCAGAAAAATGGACAAATCTCGATAATGGAGGAGCTGTTTGAATTGGTTGAAATAACCTTTCAGGCTGAAGCTGCGTTGAATTGTTGAACGTTTTTCTGTTTTTGGTAAATAGATGAAGGTGGGAATAGCAAAAATGAACCACCAGAAGGCAGTGATTAAAAAACCAAAACGGGTGGCTGCTCCACGGTCTGTAAATCCAAAATAATCATATTTAAGGATCAGCAGAAAGACGATGGCTAATACCAATCCGCCGCCGATATAGCCATAAGAAAAACCGCGGGCGGAAAGTCGATCCGCTTCTTCAACTGGAGACAAAAGCGGGAGGTAAGCGTTGTAGAAAATATTTGCACCAGCAAAAGCCAGGTTGCCGAAGATGAAAAAGATTATCGCGAATAAATAATCTCCTGAACCGGTCGTGGCAAGTAACCCTGTTGCTGAACAACCAAACAGCCAGAACAGCATCATCAACCGTTTGTGCCAGGCTTTTCGATCCGCTAACGCGCCCAATGCTGGTGCTGCAACGGCAAGGACTACCATTGATATTGAGACGCTATAGCCCCAGAGACTGGCAGCAGAAAATTTATGGGCTGAAAAAAAGGGGAGGGTGGCACCACTGTCTGGAACCAGGGAAACAAAATAGACGGGAAGAACTGCGGCCAGAATAACCGTGGCAAAAGCAGAATTTGCCCAGTCATAAAGACACCAGCCGAAGCGGGCTTTGCGTAGATGTTTGTCCAAAACAGAGTTCCTTCTGAGAATAGCTGCTTCAGGATAAGTGATTTAACCAGTGGAGATCAATTGAAATTGAGATTTTAACTGTATGGGTAAAGATAAAAAAATGCCTCGAACCTTGGAGGGGGATAAGGTTCGAGGCAATAGCAGAAAAGGTATAATAGACTATATGAGTGATTTGTCCAGCATATTAATGTTAAATTTTCAATTCATTGATTTTGTAATGTGCCTTGTCAACATTCATATGGTGGCCGGACTATGCACACTCAGAATAGCCGCAGGCATGGCAAACGCAGCAACCACCTTCGTGTTCGACGGGTCCGCCACAGTCGGGGCAGGCACCCCCATTACTGGTAAATTCTGTGCGGTCTTCCTCATCATTAAGCATATGTATCTCGATCGCTTTGGCAACAGCATCGGCACAGGAGGTTACTCTGTTTTCACCAAAGCCAGCTGGTTTGTGACAGGTGATGCCGATCAATTGCTTGACTGTTTGTCTAGCCTGACCACCACTGCGCCAGGCGAGAGAGACAAGTCGACCAATGGCTTCACATTGTGAAGCTGCACAACCACCGGCTTTACCCATGGTGGTAAAGAGTTCAAATAGCCCGTTTTCGTCTTCGTTAATCGTAATATAGAGGGGGCCACAGCCAGTTTCCATTTGGTAGGTCGAACCGGTCAGTGCGCGTGGCCGTTCCCGTTTGCGGGTAGGTTTTTTGCTTTCCATCGGGATATTGGCATCGATTTTCCTCTCTTCATCCCCTTTTCCAGCAACCGAAAGGACCTGCATATCACGCGATCCATCACGGTAAATGGTGACACCCTTACACCCTTCCTTATAGGCAAGTCGGTAAACCGTGGCAACATCTTCCCGGGTTGCATCGCTGCAAAAGTTAACTGTTTTAGAGACCGCGTTATCAGTGTGCTTCTGGAAAGCAGCCTGCATCAACACGTGATCTTCAGGAGTGATGTCATGGGAGGTGACAAAGATTCTGCGGATATCGGCAGGGACTGCTTCGATATCATGAACCGTTCCTTTTTCGGCAATTTCCTGCATCAACTCTTCGGTGTAAAAACCACGTTCTTTGGCTATTTTTTCAAAGAGTGGATGGACTTCAATCAATTTGTTGTTATCGAGAACTTGTCGAATGTATGAAACAGCAAACAATGGCTCTACGCCACTGGAACAGTTGGCAATAATTGAGATAGTTCCTGTCGGTGCAATGGTGGTGCAGGTTGAGTTACGGATTGGGCTTAATCCCGGCTTGTCGTAGAGGCTGTCCTTGAAATTCGGGAAAGCGCCGCGTTCTTCAGCTAGTAGGATCGATTCTTCATGTGATTTCTTATTGATGAAACGCATCACTTTCTCCCCCAGGTCGACGGCATCCGGACTATTGTAGGGGAGCTCAAGCAAGATCAACATATCGGCCCAGCCCATGACACCCAAGCCAATTTTACGGTTGGCGTGGGTCATGTCATGAATTTCGGGCAAGGGGTATTTGTTGGCTTCGATGACATTATCGAGGAAGCGGGTTGACAGTTTCACGGTCTTCTCCAGTTTATCCCAGAGTATTTTTCCATCAGCAACCATGTTTGCTAAATTGAGCGAGCCAAGGTTGCAGGACTCATAGGGGAGAAGCGGCTGCTCACCACAAGGGTTGGTACTTTCATATTCACCAACGTGTGGAGTCGGGTTGTCACGGTTGAGGCGGTCAAGGAAGACGATTCCCGGTTCACCATTAGACCATGCCATGTCGACAATCTGGGTGAAAACCTTGGCTGCATTGAGCTGTTTTACAACCTTACCGTCACGGGGATTGATTATATTGTAATCATGACCCTTTTCGACCGCATCCATAAACTCTTCAGTAACACCGACCGAGATATTAAAGTTGGTCAGAATGGTCAGATCCCGTTTTGCCATAATGAAATCCATGATATCGGGATGATCGACGCGGAGGATTCCCATATTGGCGCCACGGCGGGTGCCGCCTTGTTTAATTGTTTCCGTTGCTGCATCAAAGACCCGCATAAAGGAGATCGGACCTGAAGAAACACCGCTGGTTG
>JASJGT010000210.1:0-5483 GCA_033791405.1 Desulfuromusa sp. | reverse complement strand
AATGTATCGTAGACAACGGTATATTGGGCTTTTTATATTAAAAAAACTTCAACTTTAAGTGCTCTTGTGTTAGGTTGAACTAATATTGATGTTTTACTTGGTGTTATCAATCTAGGCACTGACAGTCGAGTCGTCTGGATGGGCTGATATAGACACTGCTTCTGCTGAACCTGATATCAAGTTGGATGATGATGAATTTGGAAAGTTTTAAAATATTTGCTAGCAGGATGAGGGCTATAATCGTTATAGCCTCTGTTCTTTTATTCTGTAGCTGTCTCCTTTTAGGTTGCAAGAGTCAGCCTACGAAAGAGGCAAGTAAAAAGGAGCTGTTGATCTATTGCGGAACAACCATGGCTCCAGCGGTGCGTGAAATCGCAGATATTTTTGAAAAACAGGAAAACTGTATCGTCAAAATCATCAAAGACGGGTCAGGAAATTTATATCGCGGTATTCAGATCAATCAGGTGGGAGATCTTTACTTGCCTGGCAGTGAAAGCTACATGGAAAAATGTTTGGCAGAGGGGCTTGTTGTAGAATCTCAGCAGGTCGGATTTAATCGCGCAGTTCTTGTTGTCGCAAAAGGTAATCCTTTAAATATCAATGCAGATTTGAATAATTTTGTTAATGGTCGATACCGTACGGTGTTGGGGGCAGCGGAAAGTGGCTCGATTGGTCGAGAAACAAAATTAATCCTTAATATTGGGGGGAATTATCGAAAAGCAGTTAAACAGGCACTTTTGTTGGCAACGGACTCAAAGGATATAGAAAGAACGATCAAGGAGAACCGTGCAGATTTAACCATGAACTGGCATGCTGCGGCTTTGTATGGAGACAATAATGATGTTGTTACCGTCTTACGTTTGGATGAATCGATTGCACCCCCTCATGTGTTGTTCCTTGGCCTGTTGAAAATGTCCCATGATCCAGTGCTGGCACGACGTTTCATGGCATTAACCGGGTCAGATGAAGGGCGCGCTCTTTTTTCACGCTATGGGTTGGGGAAGTAAATCATGAAAAGTTCTTCACTCTCTACTCTCCGTGCAGTCCTCCCCTTGCTCCTGATCTTTAGTATTGTTTTGGCCGGCTTTTCCCTGATTATTGTTCGGCAGAATAATTTTCATTCTTTTGAGCAACAGATCGACCTGCAGATTCAGAATATCACGGCACAAAAAGACTTAGGAGCCTTGATTGTCGATGATTTGCAGAAGGTTGCGACTTATTTCTATATGATTCTTATTTCGGCGGATCAGGAGCGTCAGCAACTTTTACTTGATGATGTCAGGCTGATTATTGCAGAAATTCATGCGGTGTTGAATATCCTTTCTGATGGTGGAAATCTATCCCGAGAATTGCCGCTGAACCTGCCAAATCAAAACACTTATTCCCAGTCCATTACATATTTATTGAAAAACCAGCAACATTACAATCTGGAAGTCCTGACATTGCGACCGCAATTGGTTGATCTGGAAGAACAACTTGAATTGACGATCTATAGGACTGAGCAACGTAATCGTCTTTTGAACAAACCAGAGGGAAATTTATTACAGGAAACAGCTTTGCAGCTACGAATATTTGCTAAGCATATCCATTCACAACTTAATAGAATGACAGAGAATGCTAATAAACTTGTTCGCGATGCAAATCAGGAAATGATGTTATATCAAGACAAGATTTCTGCTGCACAGGGACAAAACAAACAGGTTGAATTACTTTGGGCGATTGGGACCGTTATTGCTGTTTTTGGATTTATTGGATTCATTTATCGCGAGATTCTCGCTTCTCAACGTAAGTTGAAAAATATCGTTCTTCAATTGCAAGAGACAGAACAAGAGTTGCAGGAGAGTCATTCTAGCGTTCTAGAGTTGAACCGCTCTCTGGAAGAGCAGGTTGCCGTCAGAACCGAGGAGTTGCAGACATCTGAGAGACAGTGGATTGATGCCTTTAATGCCTTGGATTCAGTGATTTTTATACATGACCGGGAGGGGAAAATCATCAGAGCGAATGATGCCTACCTGAAGCTGGCCGGATGTTCTTTGGAGGAAGCTTCTGGTCAGCATTATTGGAACCTGTTCCCAAGACAGGATACACCATTCGCGGGCTGTCTGGAAGAAATCAAGGGCAATGGGGAGCATTCTTGTGCCCAAACAATAGATGTTACTATCGACGAGATAATTTATCGTTCGCAATCTTTTGTCATAAATGACCCACAAGAAAAATATCTTTATTCGTTACACCTGATGGATGATATTACGGAACGGCAAAGATACGTTGACAAGCTGAGAAAATATGAACAGATCCTTTCAACAGATACAGACTTGATTGCTTTTTTTGATCAGGATCATATTTTTCTTGCCGCTAATTCAGTTTATGCTGACTATTTTAATGTCGATCCTGAGAAGGTGGTTGGCACGCATGCCAAAGAGATTATCGGGGCTGAACGCTACCAAAATTATTTAAAATATCAAGATATCGTTTTTGCAGAGAAAAAGACTTTCCATTTCAAAATCTGGGCAGAATACCCGAAAATGGGGAAACGCCATGTGGAGACAACTTTTACCCCGTATGTAGAGGATGACGGCAGGGTGAGCGGGTTTGTCTCCAGAACGAAGGATATCACGGAAATAAGTGAACAGGAGACCCGCCTCCAGCTCTCAGCTAAAGTGTTTGAAAGTACCAGTGAAGGGATAATGGTTACTGATCAGAATGGGAAAGTACTTGTAGTAAATTCAGCATTTAGACATATAACCGGATACTCCGAAATTGAAATTATTGGCAAGAATCCGCGAATTCTTCAATCTGGTCGGCATGACAAGTCCTTTTATCAAACAATGTGGCAGGAACTGGGTGAAACCGGTCAATGGCGTGGAGAAATATGGAATAAACGCAAAAATGGTGAAATCTACTCAGAGTTTTTAGTGATTAGCTCAATGAAAGATGATGCAGATGAGACGATCAACTATATTGCGGTTTTTTCTGATATTACCCCAATTAAACAGGCGCAAGAACAACTTAAATATCAAGCTCATCATCATCCACTGACCGGATTACCAAACCGCTTATTACTGTTTGCCCGTTTAGAGCATTCTATTCAGCATGTTAAACGAGAAAGGGAGCATGGCGCAGTTATGTTCCTTGATTTGGATAATTTTAAAAAGGTTAACGATAGTTTAGGCCACAATGCTGGGGATGAGGTTCTCAAGGGGGTGGCTTCGCGATTGCGGAAGCATACCCGGGATGTCGATACCGTTTCCCATTTTGGCGGTGATGAGTTTGTAATTGTTTTGCAGACAATTCGTACTGTTCACGATGCAACTGTAAGGGCACAGAAGATTCTCGATAGTTTGCAGCAACCTTTTGTGATCGACGGTTATGAATTGTATGTCAGTGGCAGTATTGGCATCGCTGAATTCACTGGTGAGAATGAAGATATTGAAAATCTGCTGAAAAATGCGGATGCCGCTATGTACAAGGCAAAAGAGAGTGGTAAAAATCGTTATCAACTCTATTCTCCAGAACTGACAAATATTGCTATAGAAAAAGTTCTGTTGGAAAGTCACCTGCGGCGAGCTGTGGAACGAAATGAACTGGTTTTATACTACCAGCCTCAGGTAACTCTCCCTGCTGGAAATATTGTTGCTGTGGAAGCCCTGGTACGTTGGCAGCATCCCGACCTTGGTTTGGTTTCCCCAGATAAATTTATCCCTTTAAGTGAAGAAACGGGCTTGATTGTTGAGATTGGTGAGTGGGTTTTACGCACAGCCTGTGAACAATTGATGCTCTGGCGTAAGCAGGGATGTGGACTGCGGAGGATTGCTGTTAACCTGTCTGGAAAGCAGATTCAACAAAAAAACTTACCGGAGATGGTGGAAAGAGTCCTGCTGGAAACAGGTTGCCCTTCGGGTTCACTGGAACTTGAAATTACTGAAGGTTTTATTATGCAGCACCCGGAAAAATCAATCTCCGCTTTGCAGCAGATTAGAGCTCTGGGAGTTGAACTCTCCGTTGATGATTTTGGCACCGGCCACTCATCGTTAAACTATCTGAAAAAGCTGCCGATCAACCGGTTAAAAATCGACCGTTCTTTCGTCTGGGATATTGGTGAAAACCCTGAAGGGGAAGCAATCACCAAAGCAGTTATCGCAATGGGGAAAAGCTTGAATCTGCAAATCACCGGTGAAGGGATTGAGACCCCAACACAGCGGCAGTTTCTTGAATCACATGGTTGTCATGAGGCGCAGGGTTATCTCTTTAGCCGCCCATTGCCTGCTGAAGAGGTTGGTGATCTGATCAAACGAGGAGTTTTGGGTTCGGATAGTTGAACTATCTGCGTGTCTGTCAGATATAGAGGTGTTTTTTGATGTTGAATGGAAATGATGAGTCTCAGCTGTCCTGTAAAGTAAATATCCTCAGAATGGTATTTTTTGGAGTCATCTCTGCTCTGGCGGCATCCCTAATGTTTTCCATTCCTCCTCCGGACTCAAAAGATAATTAGAGTGAATAATTTGTACTATTCAGTCGCTTAACACTTGTAATCTCATCTCCAGGCACTATCCTTTTTATTATTTCCACAAAAAAATATAATTACAGGGTAATTTGTAACTGAATTTGTTATGATTCAACGTCATTTTAATTTACACATAAATATCATAAAAACAGAGGCCAATATGACTGGGAAACAATTATTACTGAAAGCATTGAAGGATCGGGGAGTCAGGCACATTTTTGGTTATACTGGCGGAGCGATCATGCCGATATTTGATGAAATGGAAAAGTTGGATATTTTCAAGTTCGTCATGTCACGACATGAGCAGGGAGCAGCATTCATGGCTCAGGGGATGTCCCGCGCTTCGCTTTCGACTGACGCTCCACAAATCGGTGTTTGTATGTCCACCTCGGGACCTGGTGCGATGAATCTAGTTACCGGGATTGCCGATGCCCACATGGATTCGGTGCCGATGATGGCGATCACCGGGCAAGTTGCAACCGGGGTTATCGCGACTGATGCTTTTCAGGAAAGCGATGTGGTTGGGGTGATGATGCCCATTACTAAGCAGACCTATATGCCGCTGAACGCTGAAGAAATTGAAAAGACCATTCACGAGGGGTTCTATGTGGCCACTACTGGCCGCGGGGGCCCGATTCTGGTTGATATCCCTAAGGATGTGCAAAATCAGCAGGTTGGTGAAGATTACCAGTTTGATGCGAAAACATACCGTCCCCATCTGCCCGGGTATTTTCATACACCAACTCCCGAACGTGAACCGATACAGCGTGCGATCGAGCTGATTAATAAAAGTGAAAGACCGGTGATCTTTTGCGGTCATGGGGTAATTAATAGTAATGCGGGAGAGTTACTGCAAGAGTTCGCTGAAAAGGTCAATATCCCTGTTGCCTTTACCTTGCACGGGCTATCAGCAATGCCAGCCGATCATCCCTTAAGCTTGGGCATGATGGGGATGCACGGCACGGTCGAGGCTAACCGG
>JASJGT010000209.1:0-5627 GCA_033791405.1 Desulfuromusa sp. | reverse complement strand
CAGGAGGATTGCCATTCCAATCATTATGTAATTGAAAGCACGTTTTTTTGATTGTGCTACAACTTCTAATGCAACATTCGGGGAATCGACACCACTCTTACGCATTGTGTCACGCATCGATTCGTACCCGAGTTTATGTCGGCTTTCCATTCGACCAAAGGGGTCATTGAACTTCATAGAAATCTCTCTTTTTAAAAATTAAATAAACAACCCCGCCGCAAGCGGACGGGGTATTATGGCGCTTTTGAAAAAGCCTGCCAAACCAATGTTATATGATTTGAGCGCCCCAAGGGGCGGAGTATTAACTCAAGCTACGCAATCAATTGAAAAGACACATACTACACCTTCATTTATAACAAAACAGCAAATCATTCTTGAGATATTTTAAATACAAATATTTTTTTGCGATCTTGTTAATACAACTGCCTTCTTTGTATTCCTAGTTTTTTCATTCGAAAACGCAAGGTACTCGGATTCATTTGTAGAACCTCAGCGGCCCCTGTCCTTCGCAATTATTCGTACTTTCGGAAATTATTAACAAATTTGCATGCGCCTGCCAAGCTGTAATCATGATGAAAACGCTTGAAAAATTTGTTTTGTTCATTTGGTCGAAGTTCAAAATCACCTCGAATCTCGCTGCCGAGAACCTTGCGCTTCGCCAACAATTGGTCGTAATGAAACGGGCGAACAAGCGGCCGAAGATTCGAATGGTGGATCGACTCTTCTGGGTTGTGCTTTCCCGAATTTGGACTCCTTGGCGAAAATCTCTCGTCATTGTAAAGCCGGACACCGTTGTCCACTGGCATCGCAAAGGTTTCAAACTTTTCTGGAAATTCAAATCCAAAGGCTCAGGAAGGCCTCAAGTCAGTCGTGAAATCTGTGATCTTGTCAGGAGGATGGCTGCAGCCAATCCAAGCTGGGGTGCACCCAGGATTCATGGGGAATTGCTCAGGCTGGGTTTCGAGGTTTCCGAGCGAACCGTATCGAACCTGATGCCCCGGCGTTCGACGAATTCAGAGCCGTCTCAGAGCTGGCGGACTTTCCTGAAAAATCATGCGGGCAAGTGTTCAATTGACTTTTTCACTGTTCCGACAGCCACCTTCAACATCTTGTTCGTTCTGGTGATTCTGCGCCACTGCCGTCGTAAGGTCGTCCATTTCAATGTGACCTCAAATCCGAGTGCCCAATGGACAGCCCAACAGGTCCTGGGAGCCTTTCCCTGGGATACGGCGCCAAAGTATCTGATGCGTGACCGGGACTCGATCTATGGTGTTTTCTTTCGCAATCGAGTGAAAAATATGGACATCAAAGAAGTGATCTCGGCCCCGCGCAGCACTTGGCAAAATCCTTTTATTGGACGGATGATCGGCTCAAACAGGCGAGAGTGCACGGACCGTATCATCGTTTTGAACGAAGCTCACCTGACAAGCGTTCTTTGTTCGTATTTCGAATATTATCATAACGACAGAACGCATTTGAGCCTTGAAAAAGATCCGCCCGACACCCGGCCGATACAATCCAGACCTGCCGGAAAATGCAAAATGATCGCTTTGCCACGGGTCGGTGGACTGCATCATCGATACGAGTGGAAAAAAGCAGCCTAAGGATAAAAATCGTTATGCTACAACCATCGGACGATCCGTCCTGATCTGTTAGCGGAATCGATATCAATCAAAGATTTCGCCTTGAAATCGTCTGTTTTAAAACCTGACTCTGGAGAATTGTATTCAATCACTGCACAAAGCATGATGTATTACGACATATTTGCCACGTGTTAATTTTTGCGAAGGACAACGGGGTATTGCTGTAAATAAAAAGATTCAATTGAGGTTTTTATACAGGTCTCACAGCTAAGATTGGTTTTGAAGGATGCTCTTAAGGACAGCAAAAGAAGTTGCAAAATCTAACATGAAGGGATAGCTTGAGGGTCTCGGTATTGGACAAATTTCGGCTGGGGGGCTTTTTTTTGGGAACTCCTAGAAACTAACTACTTATCACCTTACCCACCTTCATTCCTGCCAAACAATAGGTATAAGTATATCCCATAGGACTGTTCGCATTCGCTGGTAACTATCTTTTTCGTAAAGTTAATTCATGAAACAGCAAAAAAAAATCAGACGATATCGAATCCTCATTACCATCAGCGTCCTCTTCACCACATTTGTTGTTCTTTTCGGCCTGTTCTTTTTGGAGTTCATTTATTGGCAAACCTCAAATCTTCTTTTAGAAGAGTCAAAAAGACTCTTTGAACAGATCAACAAGGAACTCTCCCTCAATTACCAGGCAACTCGTAAGACCATTTCCCATACTGTTCATCTGCTTGGTTCAACCTCAATCCGTTCTGCAACAAAACTGGAAGAACGCCTCTCCTTTCTGCCTGTTCTACAGGCCGCCCTTGTCCAGGAACCCAATCTCACTGGCTTGCAAATTGGTTATTCTACAGGAGATTATTTCATTGTCCGGCCGCTTGCAAATGAGTATATGCGTAAACAGTTTTCCGCCCCTTTCAACGCCAGCTTCGTTGTCGATAATATCACCACAAAAGGAGGCAGTAAACCGCAACTTCAACGGCTCTGGTTCACTAATAATTTGGTAGAGATCGGAATATCAGAGCCTGAAAATGTCGACTACGATCCCCGCCTCAGACCCTGGTATATCGATGCCATCGGCTCAGACAAAGAAATCGTGACAGAGCCATACCTCTTTTATTTTGTCCGGCAAGTGGGCATTACAATTGCCTATATGGTTCAACAAAGTGATGCTGTCATTGCGGGCGATGTCACACTCTACCATCTCTCGAAGACCCTGGCTGATTACAAGCCAACAGCGCGCTCCGAGTTGATTCTGCTCGAGAAAAAAGATGGTGCGTATTGGGTCGCCGCCTACAAGGATCCGAATAAACTAGTTCGGATAGATGCTGGTAGTCCTAAACGAAGTAAAGCCAGTGAGCTTGGTAGTCCAGTTATCAATTATGCTGCTACCCTGGCAAATATTCTCGATCCCCTATCTTCCTTTTCTTTCAATAATGAAAAGTGGCTGAGTTCTACCAAAAAACTTCAATTACAGGATGATCAAAACTTTTATCTGGTCATGCTTTCTCCAGAGAACGAACTGCTTGCGGATGCAAAAAAGCTTCAGGAGCAAACGCTGTATTATATCCTGGCCATGATTTTGCTCTCAATACCGTTAACGTTGTTGCTTGCCAGGAAAATCTCCAAGCCGATACAGGCATTGGCTCGCGAGACGAAACTGATAAGCCGTTTTGAATTCAAGAAACATGATGTCTACCAATCTACCATTAAAGAGATTGATGATCTTGGGCAAGCCATGGTCATGATGGAAAGCACCATCAGCCAGTTTCTCTCACTTATCAAGTCCCTCGCAGGGGAACAGGATTTTGACAAATTGCTCGATCTCATTACCCAGGAGACTATGACGGTCAGTGAGGCTGATGCCGCCTTCACGTATATTGTTTCTGAAAATGCCAACACATTCGAACCCAAAATTATTAAATGTAACGACATAACAGACGCAAGTAATAAGTTGCTCTATACACTACCAACCTATTCCCTGGACGATGACACTCCTCTAATGCAAATTCTCACCAAAGGTAAAGGGGTCATTCTTCCCTTACAGTCAAGTGGTGATTATCAAATTCTTTTCAACGCACTCAACCTGAAGTCCCCGCAAGTCTATACACAACCTCTGATAAACCGCCAGGGGGACAGTATCGGTATGATCTGTCTCATTTATGTCGATGGCGACAGCATCAATACGGAGAAACAACAGGGACGCCTCGCATTTATAGAAGCACTTTCAGGCTTTGCTGCTGTCACCCTTGAAAGCCGCCAGATGCTGAAGATGCAGAAAGATCTGCTTGACTCATTTATCCAGATACTTGCCGGAGCAATAGACTCCAAGTCGCCCTATACCGGCGGGCACTGCCAGAGGGTACCTGTTCTGACTGAATTACTGGCCCGGAAAGCTTGTGAATCCGAGGCTGGCCCTTTTGCCGACTACTCGCTTAATGAACAGGAATGGGAAGCGATCAAAATTGCTAGCTGGCTTCATGATTGCGGCAAGATTACCACGCCTGAATTTGTGGTGGACAAGTCAACCAAGCTCGAAACAATTTTTGATCGTATTCACGAGATCAGAATGCGCTTTGAAGTATTAAAGCGTGACGCTCACATTAGTTGCTGGCAAGAAATTGCTGATGGGGGCGACCGGGGAGTCCTTTTTTCTCAGCTTAATGCAGAATGGCGACAACTGGATGAAGAGTTCAGTTTTGTAGCCGAGTGCAATATAGGTGGGGAGTTCATGAATCAGGAGAGAATTGATCGCCTTTGCCAGATTGCCAAGCGCTGCTGGATGCGAACACTCGATGATCGCATCGGTATCTCCTGGGAAGAGTTACAGCGCAAAGAACGCATGCCAGCCTCCTCACTACCTGTTCAAGAGCAACTACTCGCTGACCGCGATGATCAGATATTCCTGAGAACCGAAGATGACACAGTTGCCCCAGACAATATCTATGGTTTTCGCCTTGATGTTCCACAATACCTCTATAACAGAGGCGAACTCTATAACCTCTCAATTGCCCGAGGTACCCTAACAGCTGAGGAACGATACAAGATTAACGACCATATAGTTCAGTCCATAATTATGTTGAAACAGCTACCTTATCCAAAACATCTGATAGAAGTTCCTGATATCGCTGGTAGTCACCACGAAAAAATTGATGGAACCGGTTATCCGAGAAGCCTCAAAGGTGATCAAATGTCAATACCTGCCAAGATTATGGCTATCGCTGATATCTATGAAGCTCTTACCGCTTCAGACAGACCATATAAAAAAGCCAAGCCCATCAGCGAAGCCATACGAACTATGAGCTTTATGGAAAAAGACAAACATCTGGACCCGGATCTCTTCAGACTCTTCCTCTCCAGTGGTGCCTATCTTGAGTATGCCAAAGAGTACCTGCGGCCAGATCAGATCGACGAAGTTGATTTAAGCAAATATCTCAGCGAATCTTATCATCATGCTGGTACCTTTGCCTAATGGGTATGGGATAAAGAGATTCCTATGGACTATGCTTGATTTTATCGACATCTAAGCAACAACCAACTCAGCCAGGTTATATATCCCACAACAGGTCCACAACTGTTTCAATAATGGCATGACTGAATGGAAATCCGCACTGATTTAATTCACAAGTGGCCTTGAAAAACTGAACAAGCCTCAAGGTGAAAAATCTGCTACGAGTAGAGGCCCAAAAAGGTCGCAAAAGAAGCAGAAAATAGCAAAATGAGGTTCGTCGTCAATTGTGTTATCTGCTACCTCGCTAAAGATATGTCCCTTGGCAAGCTTAACCATTTAAGAATAATTGCAAATTGAGCTTCCTGTGAAATTACAATGACAGGTGGATCGAGCATTTTGCTGATAGAAAATCAGATATGTACTGGAATAAGGTGAACTTAGAGTGGCTTCCCTTTTTGTTGTATCTAGGAACCGGAGAAGAACTTGAACTTTGGCTCCGGGTCATCTGTTCTGGTGAAGATTTTTTGTCAGGCAAGATGCAAGATAGCGCGGCACTCTTGGGGTACCAGATGATGGTACAGAGAAGA
>JASJGT010000208.1:0-3904 GCA_033791405.1 Desulfuromusa sp. | reverse complement strand
CGATTGGCATCATCTGCCGTTTTAGCCTGATAAATAATCGTACCTGCAGCTTCAGCATTAGCGATAAACTGTTGGAGTAATTCGGTATGATTTTCCCGAACCTGAGTTTTCATTGTTGCAATGTTGCCGCGCAACGCCTCAAAATCGTGACCGGCAAAAGCTTTCTCCCGGGAAATCAGAAAAGCATCACCAAATTGATGTAGAGCCTCCTGCAATTTCGGCGTCGCTAAAGCCTGATCAATTCGCTGGCGATAATTTTTGCTGCGCTGCTGTTTATTCATCTTCCATTAACTCCTGTTTTTTAAAAACCTTTTTTAACGCTGAGGAGAAAAGGAGGAGAGACAGAGAGAAAATCTTTTTCAAGGGTTAAAACCAAAAAAAGTCTTTCTCTGCATTCTCTGCGCCTCTCCGTTAAAATGGTGCCCTTGGTGGCAATTTTGTTCACATTTCCAGATAATCACCAGAAAGGCCAGGCACCAGCAGGATAAATAATTCCTTTGGTCCGTGGACACCAATGGTCAAAACTCGTTCAATATCGGCAGTTCGACTCGGACCGGTAACATAAGCAATATAATTGCGGGAATCACGTAGATGCATTCGCCGTAATGGTTCCACCGCTTCGAGCCCATCGGCAACAATCTTTTGTGGATCAAGCAAGGCAAACTGTTTTGGCGGCAGCGTTGTTGCCAACCGGATATCTTCATCAGTACTTTCCAACACCAAAGTTCCAGTGTCGGCAATGGCAAAATTGACTCCTGTGATTCCTCCGTCAGCCGCTGCGGCAACAGAGCGGAAGTTGCCCACCTCAATTGAAACTCCTGCTTTTTTTAAAGCGGCTTTCAATTTAAAGCGCCCCGCAGATGGAAACGACGGAACCAGCAGGGAACCTTTAATTTTTCCGGCGATATAATCTGCTGCTGCAGAAACAGAATCGACTGAAATAACTTCTGCCCCAACATTAATGGCAGTTTCAGAAAATTGATCTACAAGTTGAATCATCAGCATAGCACCTTTCATTTTTTTTATAATTGGTCTTACCATTTATCCTATGTTGCCAAAATTTATATGTCAATCAATAAAATAACATTGTTCTGCATCGATGGCATGGTAAAATGAACTTCGTGGGTTAACTCGAAGATTTCCTTAATTTTCATCCAACCTCAGGAGATATCAAAATGAAGGATGTATTTATCGTATCCGCACTCCGCACCCCCTTCGGTTCATTCGGTGGCGCACTGGCTGACGTGACAGCACCGGAACTTGCCTCCCAGGTGATCAGTGAACTTATCAGACGTGCCGCCCTCCCAGGGGAAAACGTTGATGAAGTGATTATCGGCCAGGTCATCCAGGGCGGCTCAGCTCAAGCTCCAGCCCGACAAGCCATGCGTATGGCAGGATTACCTGACAGTACCCACGCTATGACCATCAATAAAGTCTGCGGTAGTGGTTTAAAAGCAATGATGCTGGCTGCTGACTCAATCCGCTTGGGGGACACTCAAATAGCGATTGCTGGCGGCATGGAAAATATGTCTCAAGCTCCTTATACCCTCCCAAAAGCACGTTTAGGCCAACGTCTGGGGAATGGAGAACTGGTCGATCTGCTCATCTATGACGCCCTACTCGACCCCTACTCAAAACGGCATATGGGAGAAATCACCGAAGATTGGGTTACCAAACAGAGATTGTCCCGCGAAGAACAGGATACCTATGCTGCTCGCTCGTACACATTATCTCAAGCGGCAGCAAAAAATGGGACTTTTGCAGATGAGTTGATCTCGGTCATCAAAAAATCCCGTAAAGGGGATACCACCATCACCGAAGATGAAGAACCATCCCGTGGCAGCATCGATCAATTATCTGGCCTGCGTCCGGCCTTCAGTAAAACCGGGACGATCACTGCTGGCAATGCTTCAACCATCAATGACGGTGCCGGACTCGCCTTGTTAGCTGAAGAAGAGGCAATCGTCAAGCACGGACTCAAACCAATCGCCAGAATGGTCACCAGTGCCACCAACAGCATCCATCCCGACTTGTTTGCTGAAGCTCCGGTTGATGCCATCCGCAAATGCTGCGCAAAAGCCAATCTAAACCTCAGCGACATCGGTCTATTTGAAATCAACGAGGCTTTCTCTGCGGTTCCTCTGGTTACCATGAAACAGCTTGACCTGAATCCAGAGATTGTCAATGTCAATGGTGGTGCTGTCTCTATTGGTCATCCCGTTGGTGCCAGTGGTGGACGCCTGGTCGCCACGTTGTTACGCGAAATGAAAGCCCGCAAGGTTAAATATGGGCTGACAACCCTTTGCATTGGTGGCGGTGAAGCGGTTGCTGCAATCTTCGAACTCGTTTGAGTAAAAGAGCAAAACCTTAACGGAGAGACAGAGAACTTCAAGAACCATAACTGGATTTTGGATTAAACCTAAAAACGATTCTATGGTTTTCTCTCTCCGCTTCTCAGCAGTAAAAAAGCCCCATAAAAAATTTAACAGGATAATATGAATGAAACCAATTTTCACCGATCTGGCAGTCTTTGATGTCGATGCAGAAAAAGGTCTTACACTGACAGAACTGGCACCAGGGGCAAATTTAGAAATTATCAAAGAGAAAACTGCCTGCCCATTCAATATTGCATTGACACAATAAAACTGACAAACTAACATATTGATAAATTGGTATGACCATTTATTAATAACATAATGTAATTCGATACTGCCATAAAGGCCACCCTATGATCGCTCAAAGAATTTTGGACAAGCTTATTCAGAAACTTGGAAAAGAAAATGTTGTATCTGAGGAAGAGGATCTTCTGGTCCTCGGTTACGATGCTACTCCTGGTTTACATCATGCTCCGGATGTTGTTGTTTACCCGACCAGCACTGAAGAAGTTTCACAGTAAAATCAAGGATATCAGTGAATTTCTGATTGAAGTTGGCATCCGCACCGAAAGTTTAAAACCTGTCAACAAGGTGGTCACTTATCACGAGCCATGTCATCTTTGTCATGCCCAAGGAATCAGCAAACAACCACGTGACCTAATTAAATCAATCCCTGGGGTAGAATTCCGTGAAATGAAAGAAGCGAACTGGTGTTGTGGCTCGGCGGCAACCTTTAGTTTGAAGTTCACTGAAGAAAGTCAAAAAATTCTGGATCGTAAACTTGTTAACGTCAAAAACACCGAAGCAGAAGTTCTGGTGACGTCAAATCCAGGTTGTCACCTGCAATTGGACTGGGGGTTACGCGAAGCTGAAATGGCACAACCGGTACTTCATCTGAGTGAACTTCTCGGCGAAGCAACCCCCGACTAGTTGAACAACAAAAATGGCCTCGCAAAACGAAATAAGAGGGCTAAGAAAAAATTAAAGATACAAGACGCAGCAGTTTTTTATGGAGACTGGCCGGTTATTCGTCGCTCCACAGGATAGCGAGCGGTCACTCCAGCCAATCAGTATAAAGATCCGCATTGAAGCCAACCACAAACTCATCGTCGATCCGATAAGTCGGGGCGCGTAAGTTGCCACTGGGTCCCATCACCTGTTTTAGAATCGCTTCTTTTTCATCTACAATCGGCTCAAAGCGAACAATCTTTTTTCCTTTCGCGACCGAGACCGACTTGGCCGTTTTCAGCAGAGCCCAAGCTTCATCTGCATTGATCCGGATTTTACGCGCATCGACAATTTCTTTTACTGTGACCTGTGCCTTCTCAAGAAACTCTTGAGCTTTTTTACAGGACATTCAGCCCTTACGCAGGTATGCCCAATCAATTTGCATCCTTATCTCCTCTGTCTCTGGAATAGTTGATGGGCGCAAAGATAACATATCTTTGAGCAATTGCCAGAACGCTGTGCACAACAAACCATCCAAAGACAATGAACTACAAAATCCACCCAGACTGATGCAACAGGCC
>JASJGT010000207.1:0-2687 GCA_033791405.1 Desulfuromusa sp. | reverse complement strand
GGTTTGGCTGTTCGCCAATTAAAGTGGTACGCGAGCTGGGTTTAAAACGTCGTGAGACAGTTTGGTCCCTATCTGCCGTGGGCGTAGGAGATTTGAGAGGATCTGTTCCTAGTACGAGAGGACCGGAATGGACGAACCACTAGTGTTCCTGTTGTCACGCCAGTGGCATCGCAGGGTAGCTACGTTCGGAAAGGATAACCGCTGAAAGCATCTAAGCGGGAAGCCCACCTCAAGACTAGATCTCCCTGGGGGTTTACCCCCCTGAAGGTCCGTTGGAGACTACAACGTTGATAGGCCGGGTGTGTAAGCGCAGTAATGCGTTCAGCTTACCGGTACTAATTGACCGTGAGGCTTGACCATAAATAGTTTTTTGATAGGGAAGGGGGAGGTTTTCCTCCCCCGACCCCCTTAAAAGTTATCGCAAGTATTATGTTCAGCAGACCATAGAGTTGCTGAACAATGTTATCAGTCATAAGCGATTAGAAAACCAGTTTACGGTTTTCGGTGGCTATAGCGTAGGGGTCACACCTGTTCTCATCCCGAACACAGAAGTTAAGTCCTACTGCGCCGATGATACTGCATGGGTGACTGTGTGGGAAAGTAGGTCGCTGCCGAAATTAATTGAAAAGCCCCTTCCCTCTTTTGAGGGATGGGGCTTTTTTTTGTTAAATTCAAAATCTGATTTGTTATGTAGCTTCTATTTGATAGGCTTTTATTTTTCTGTGGAGATTCGAACGCTCCAGCCCAATTTCCTCAGCAGTTTTAGACACATTCCAATTATTTTTCTGTAGTTTTTCTATCAGGAATTGTTTTTCAAATTCTTCCTTTGCTTCACGATATGAGTCAGGTAGCTCCAGTGGGGTGATTTTTTGAGACTCGCTTATCGATTCCGGTTGCTTGATCCCGTGTGGCAGATCTGAAAGGTTAATGATTTGACCTGGAGTCATAATGACTAATCTTTCGATCAGATTTTTTAATTCCCTGACGTTACCTGGCCAATTATAAGCCAGCAAAGCGTTGAATGCTTCTTTGGTGATGGATTTTATCTCCCGACTCTCTTTACCGCAAAAAAATTGTAGAAAGTGCCTACACAGTTGAGGAATGTCGTCTTTGCGCTTGCGTAATGGTGGAACCTGAAAGGGGAGGACGTTAAGGCGAAAAAAGAGGTCTTCTCGGAAATTTGCAACCTTTATTTCTTCTTGGAGATTTTTGTTTGTTGCAGCAATAACTCTGACATCCACTTGTATTGTTCTATTTCCACCGACTCGATCAAATTTCTGTTCTTGTAATATCCGTAATATTTTAGCTTGGGTTTTTAGGCTCATATCACCAATTTCATCAAGAAAAAGGGTTCCTCCGTTCGCTTGATCAAATTTACCTTTGCGTGCAGCGGTTGCTCCGGTGAAAGCCCCTTTTTCATGGCCAAAAAGTTCCGATTCAATGAGCTCTTCAGGAATTGCTGCACAGTTTACTTCAACAAAGGGTTTTTCTGCTCGGGTTGATTGTTGATGGATTGCCCTTGCAACAAGTTCCTTGCCAGTACCGTTTTCCCCGTTAATTAATACCCATCCTGAACTTGGTGCTGCCATTTTGATTTGTTGCTTCAGCTGATCTATGGCTGGGCTGGTTCCTATCATCTGATAGTCACGCCCTATTTTTTCTTTAAGGGCTTTATTCTCCGCAACAAGCTGACCAATTTTCAGTGCATTTTGAATTGATAAGAGCACCTTTTCAAGTGAAAGTGGTTTCTCAATAAAATCTGAGGCACCTAGGCGGGTTGCCTTAACAGCAGTTTCAATCGATCCATGTCCACTCATCATGACGACTAATTGATGAGGGCGTGACTGTTTAATTCTTTTGAGAGTTTCTAAGCCATCTATTCCTGGCATCCAGATATCGAGCAAAATTAAATCTGGATCTTCGGTTTGGATCAAGGTGAGACATTCTTCTCCTGTCGCAGCAAAAGAGGTTTTAAACCCTTCATCTTCAAGAATTCCTTCAAGGCTCTGGCGGATACTATTTTCATCATCAACGATGAGGATACTTTTCATCTTGGTTTCCTTATCTGGTCACTAGCTGTCAGTAGCCGGGAGTTCAATTATAAATAGCGAACCCTTCGGGCTATTATCTCTAACACGAATATAGCCATTATGATCAGCTACGATTGTCGATACTATAGCCAATCCTAAGCCTGTCCCGGTTTTTTTTGTAGAAAAATAAGGTTCAAATAACCTCGTCTTGTCTTCAGCAGGAATTCCGTACCCAGAATCAGCAACTGTCAGGGTAATGATCTGTAGTTCTTGATTATAGTCAGTCTCGAGTCGGATTTCTCCATCACCTGTAATTGCGGCAATGGCATTCTCCAACAGATTTATAATAACCCTTTTTATTTGCTCGCGATCAAATTTTGTATCAGGTAGATGCTGATCCAGCGAGTGTTGAAAGGTGATATTTTTATGTGCTTCCCGGTACAATGAAAGGCATTCACTAATCACTTCGTTGAGGTTGTTATCGCTCGGTTTCGTGGCTGGCATACGGGCAAAGTTTGAAAACTCGTTGACCAGATTCTTTAATTCATCAACTTGATCGCTGATCATTTTAGTACAGTCATCAAATACATGATCATCATCTGCAAAACGATCCAGGTACCGTTTTCGGAGCCGTTGTGCAGATAACTGGATAGGAGT
>JASJGT010000206.1:0-2866 GCA_033791405.1 Desulfuromusa sp. | reverse complement strand
TGCCGGATTCTTTAAGCCAGGGCGATGAATTTATCAAGCTCTGCCGTGTCGTTAAACGTCAGAACAAGCTTTATGCCTCGCATATCAGGGGGGAAGCTCAAACCCTGTTTCCCGCCATTGATGAGGCTATTCGCTGTGGTGAAGAATCTGGCTGCAAAATTCAAATCTCGCACCTGAAGCTAGGTGGACAGTTCAACTGGGGGAAAACAGATCAGCTCTTCACCCTGTTGGAGGGGGCAATTTCCAGGGGGGTACGCTTGTCCTGGGATCAGTATCCATACATCGCCTGGGGCACTGGTCTGGGGGATTATATCCCGCGCTGGGTCAGACGGGACGGATATAAAAAAATGATTCAATATTTGACCGACCAACCGACCCGGAAAAAAATCCGACAGGAGATCGATTGCGCCATAAAGGCGGGCACCCACGCATACAATATTGCTGCCTGGGAAAATGTCCAAGTTGCAAAAGTCAGGTCGCCCGAATTCAAACATTTTGAAGGTAAAAGAATAAGTGAGATTTCAACAGAGTTAAATGTTGATCCACTCGAATGTGTTTTTAATCTGTTGCTCAAAGAGCAAGGCAACGTACCGACATTGGTTTTCTGTATGGACGAAGCCGATGTCGAAAATATCATGAGGCATCCACAGACGATAATTGCCAGCGACGGCAGGGCGGCAGCCACGTACGGTGAATTGCACAAAGGGAGTCCGCATCCCCGATATTATGGGGCCTTTCCCCGGGTTTTGGGGAAATATGTCCGAGAGAATAAGGTGCTACCCCTGGAGGCGGCGATAAAGAAAATGACGTCAATGCCGGCCGGGGTCATGAATCTGCAGGACAGAGGAACGCTTGCTGTCGATAAGGTTGCGGATATCACTATTTTTGATCCAGAAACGATCTGCGATCTCGCCACCTATGAAAATCCCCATCAATATTCAAACGGCATTGATAAAGTAATAATCTCTGGTGCAGTCGTTATTGATCAGGTGAATCATACCGGAAGAATGATGGGGCAAATTATAAAATGAGAAAAAATCCGCGGCTAGAAATTAGTCTTAGTAAATTGCATCAAAACGTAACAACAATTTTTAACCTGTGTGCTGCCAAGGGAGTTGACGTTGCAGGGGTAACAAAAGGGTTTGCTGCACTGCCTGAAATCGCCCAGGTTATGGTTGACGGTGGCATTGAAGTGCTAGGTGACTCACGGTTGGAAAATATCCTTACTCTAAGGGAAGCTGGCATCAAAGCAAAGATGATGCTGCTCAGAATCCCCATGTTACATGAAGTCGATCTTGTCGTGAAATTGGCTGATTGTAGTTTGAATTCTGAATTAGTCGTTATAAAAGGTCTTTCAACGGCGGCCATTAAACAAAAAAAAATACATGACATCATATTGATGGTTGATCTGGGTGATTTGAGGGAAGGTGTCTTGCCTGTAGATGTTTTTAATCTGGTTAAGGAAATTAGTAATTTAAAAGGTGTTAGATTGAATGGGTTGGGAGTTAATTTTAATTGTATCAGCGGAGTTGATCCAACACCTGAAAAATTGATGGAATTGGTCTCTTTATCTATAAAGATAGAAAAAGAGCTTGGGATAAAGCTTGAAATACTCTCAGGGGGTAACACCAGTTCTTTGGCTTTAGTCGTAAACGACACACTCCCTGAACAAATCAATCAATTAAGAATCGGTGAAGGAATCCTTTTAGGACATACGGATATTTTCACCGACCTAAAGGGAACCTTTCAGGATTCGATTAAGTTATTTGCCGAAATCATAGAATTAAAACAAAAAGAATCAACACCCTCAGGTCCCATCTCCAGAGATTCTTTTGGACAAATCCCGAAGATTAAAGCTAAGGGAGTCAGAACCAGAGCTATTCTGGCGATCGGAAAACAGGATATATACCCTGACAATCTGTTCCCCATTGATGAAAATATAACAATTGTCGCTGCCAGTAGTGACCATTTGGTTGTTGATGTTACCGAATCTACAACTTCATTCACGGTTGGTGATGAAATTCAATTTATCCCAACCTACCCCGGGATCCTCTCTGCTATTACTTCCAAATATGTGAAGGTCTACACGGATTAAAGTTTTAGAAGAAGGCTTCTCTCTCTGACCATGTCCTTAGATCCTTCATCATGGCTTTTGCCGCAGTTTGAAGCATCGAAGGTAAAAAGAGCCTTGCACGGGGCCATTTAACATGAAAATTGATACTTATAGGAGATTATGGTGATGATGTCAGAAATTTATAACAGCATAGAAGACAAGTTTGGTGCGAAAAACTACAAGCCTCTGGATGTCGTATTAAACCGTGGCGAAGGAATCTGGGTTTGGGATGTTGATGACAATAAGTATATGGATTGCTTGTCGGCGTATTCTGCCGTAAATCAGGGCCACTGCCATCCGAAGATTAGGCAGGCGATGGTCGAGCAATCAGAGAAGCTCACCTTAACCTCAAGAGCATTCAGAAACGACCAGCTTGCCCCATTCTACAAAGAGCTGTGTGAGCTTACAAACTCCCACAAAGTACTGCCCATGAATAGTGGAGTCGAGGCGGTTGAAACAGCGATTAAGTGTGCACGCAAGTGGGGATATGAGACCAAGGGTGTTGAACAGAACAAAGCTGAAATCATCGTCTGCGAAAACAATTTCCACGGTAGAACGCTGGCAGTTGTAGGTTTCAGTACTGATGATAATGCTCGTAACAACTTCGGGCCATTCGCTCCCGGTTTCAAAACAATCCCTTTCGGCGATGCAGGGGCTCTGGAAGAGGCTATTACACCCAATACGGTAGCGTTTTTGGTGGAGCCTATTCAGGGCGAAGCCGGCGTTATCATTCCACCAGCGGGCTACCTGAAG
>JASJGT010000205.1:0-3534 GCA_033791405.1 Desulfuromusa sp. | reverse complement strand
ACCGTTGTTGTCACTGTAGTCCGCGCCGCTAACAGTTGTGGTGCCGTCCTTGGTAACGAAAACGGTCAGAGCGGCGCCGATGTTTCCACCGCTGCGCGTGAAGGTGAATGTGCCGGTATCCGGCCCCAGTTCACTGACTACGGCATCGGAGGCCGTTACCGTGATAATTGCAGCATCGTCGCTGATGGTCATACCGGCTGAATCAGGTGTTCCAACCACGTAAGCAGCATTTGCGGCAAGAGTAATATCCAGCTGCTCATCGCCTTCGGCGATATTGTCGGCCTCTGGGGTGATGACCAGGTCGAACGAGGCGCTACCGGCTGGAATCCTTACCTGGTTGAGTGATTCGAAGAAACCACCGTTGTTGTCACTGTAGTCCGCGCCGCTAACAGTTGTGGTGCCGTCCTTGGTAACGAAAACGGTCAGAGCGGCGCCGATGTTTCCACCGCTGCGCGTGAAGGTGAATGTGCCGGTATCCGGCCCCAGTTCGCTGGCCGTGGCATCCGCGGCGGTTATCGTTACCGTTGGTGTTGGTTGTGACCAAGCCAAAGCAGGTAACAGGCAGATTATGGCGAAAAGAAGCTGAGCGGGTCTCCTTGCAATGGAAAGAATTCGGAACCCTGATTTGGTTTGATTGTTCATTTAGCTTCTATCTCCAATTGGCTCAGAAGAAATCGCAAGGGGTCTGAGTGGGAATATAGGACATTTAAACGCTATATTGCCGGTGATGAACGTGGGTATCTTCGCCGGGCATCTTCGCCGGGCAGAGTCTCCGACGTCTTGGCAAAATCATAATCTCACTTAGTCACCTGTTAAGATCATGCTCTGATAATCTGGTGACCATTAAGAGGCCTCTTTCCAAGATCATCGTCAGTCAAACGCTCCGACACACGTCGGTTTGATCTTGCACTTTACTCTGACCCCGAATATTCTTCTGACCCCGAATATTCTTATTCCAAAGTTAGACTCAAATGAGAATACGATTTATTTAGCCTTTCAAAAATAAGTATAGTCCAATAAATAGGAATTGACAGGAGGCAGGAATTCAACAAGTTTATGTTAGTAATTTGAGCAAAAATAATTTAGCTTCATTCAGTCACACACTTCATAATTTTCATGCGTTAACAATCAATAGCTATAGGTTACTGGCTGTTCAACTGGCCAAGGCTGCCTGTCCTCTACTTTTGAAGTCGGTTTAAAAAGGGAGGATTACTCTGGCACTTTACTCTGACCCCAATTATTCTGACCCCAATTATTCTTGAATACTTGGGTTTATACGCTCTCAGCGCATTGATTTTTACTGAAATTGGGAGAACAATGGTGGGATCAAAATTTCTAACATTGTGTACACAAATTGAGGAGCATGTATGTTATTTGACGGGAAGGCCATTCAGGTTGAAGTGATTGATAACATTGCTCATTTCACTTTTAACATTAAAGAAAGTGGAGCAAATGTTATCGGCTCACTGGCTACTGGTGAATTATCAGAAGCTTTAGCAAAGATTAAAAGCTCGAATGCGAAAGGAGTTCTTTATAAAAGTAGTAAAGAGCATTTTATTTTCGGTGCAGATATTACTGAATTCATGGAGCATTTTAAAAAATCCCATGAGGAATTAAAGTCTTGGATTCTGGATATGCATAACTTGATGAACGGTTATGAAGATTTAGAAATTCCTACCGTTGCAGCCATTAATGGATTTGCGCTTGGAGGAGGCCTTGAGTTTTGTTTAACAGCAGATTACAGGGTTATGGATACCAGGGCAAAAATTGGCCTTCCCGAGACTCAGCTTGGAATTATGCCGGGGTGGGGAGGATCGGTAAGACTCCCCAGATTATGTGGGGCAGATCATGCTATTGAGTGGATTACTGCCGGTAAGCATTATAAAGCCGATGCAGCTTTGAAAATTGGTGCCGTTGACGCTGTTGTTGAGCTTGCAAAACTTGAAGAGTCGGCAATTACTCTCCTGGAAAGAGCCATCAATGGAGAGTTGGACTGGAAAGTCAAAAAAGTAGTCAAAAAATCACCCCTAAGGCTTGATCAAATTGAAGCTTCAATGGCATTTGAGACTGCTAAAGGGTTTGTGGCCGGTATTGCCGGACCAAATTACCCTGCCCCGGTAAAATCAATCGAAGTTATGCAACAAGCTTGCACGATGGACCGGGAAGCTGCGATTCAAGTCGAAGCAGAAGCCTTTGCTACTTTGGCTCACACCGCGGTAGCAGAAAATCTTGTGACCGTTTTTATGGGAAATGAGTACCTGAAGAAAGTCTCAAAGAAAATGACCAAAGATAGTCCTAAAACCAATAAAGCAGCTGTTCTTGGTGCAGGAATAATGGGAGGAGGGATAGCTTACCAGTCTGCTTCTAAAGGAACTCCCATTTTGATGAAAGATATCAATGACGGGGCGCTGGAATTAGGACTAAATGAAGCGATTAAACTTCTAGATAAAATGGTGAAAAGAGAGAAAATCACTCCAGAGATGATGGCAAAAACCATTAGCATGATCACTCCAACTTTAAGTTATGGTGATTTTGGTAGTGTAGATACCATTGTTGAAGCCGTTGTAGAAAACATCAAAATCAAGTCTTCAGTGTTAGCGGATCTAGAAGAAAAGGTAAGCGCCGATACCGTGATTGCATCGAATACTTCAACGATTTCGATCACGGAACTGGCTAAAAACTTAAAACGTCCTGAGAAGTTTTGTGGAATGCACTTTTTCAATCCTGTCCACAGGATGCCACTTGTTGAAATTATCCGTGGAGAAAAATCAAGTGAAGCCACGATTGCTCAAACGGTTAAATATGCCCTTCAGATGGGAAAAACCCCAATTGTCGTCAATGACTGTGCAGGATTTTTAATCAATCGTGTTCTTTTTCCATATTTCAATGGATTCAATAAACTTATTGAAGATGGAGTTGATTACAAGAGAATTGACAAAGTGATGGAAAAATTTGGTTGGCCTATGGGACCGGCATATTTAATGGATGTTGTAGGGGTTGATACCGGAGTACATGCAGCAAGCATTATGGGTGATGCTTTTCCAGATCGAATGAAAATGTCTGGTGAAACAGTTGTCGAGGCGATGCTTGGTGAAAAGAGACTTGGCCAGAAAAATGGTATTGGCTTTTATAAATATGAAATTGATAAAAGAGGAAAACCCAAAAAGTTAGTTGATCCAGACGTTGACTCTATTATTTCAAAGGTTGTAAAGAGAACCGTTGAAGTGGCGGATGAAGAAATTGTTGATCGAATGATGCTACCAATGATTTTTGAATGTGCCAGGTGCCTGGAGGAAAAGATCGTGAATACGCCTCAAGAGGTGGACATGGGTCTTCTTATGGGGCTTGGATTTCCTCCATTTAGAGCAGGAGCATTAAAATATGCTGACTCTGTTGGACTAAAAAATATTGCTGAAAAATCTCAGAAATATATTGAACTTGGAAAAATGTACGAGCCAACAGATGGTTTCAAAAAATTAGCAGATAGTGCAAGCACTTATTATAGATAATAAATCTATAAAGGAATCGATATGA
>JASJGT010000204.1:0-2719 GCA_033791405.1 Desulfuromusa sp. | reverse complement strand
CCCGCTTTTGCAACGTTGGGGTATACGTTGGAATCTATCAACCCGGTGACCCGTTCAAGCGGGTGCTCGACCCCCCTGACCACAACATCCGTGCATCACATCGCGCGCTGCTGTGGCGCAGGTAACCGTTACTATCAACGCATTTATGCTGGAACCAACCAAGGAGGTGGGCATGTCTAAGATCCAACGAACCGTTTTATGGGTCATCCTGTTCTCGAGTCTCATATTTGCTACACACACAGGCTGGAGACAATACCTGCAGGATCGTGGCGGGTGACCAAGATGATGTATGGGTGATCATCTATGATGCGGATGTCGACGGCAATCGGGGGCCCATCATTTGGAAGGGCAAAATTGAAGCCGGGAAGAGCGTTCCGATCACCTCTACGAACGGGTACATCCGTTTCGATTATAAGATGGATCCCAATCAACCCTATGATGGGGACCTCTCCAGGGTGTGCTACAATCAAATAACAATCCTGGTAGACTACTAAAAGATTGAGTCTGTATCAATGATCGCACTCAGGTGGACCGCAGGCTTATCGGTCGCTTTGCTATTCGGAGGCATCGTAACGCAGTTTTATGCACGAAAAATCAGGAAACTCGTCGGCGATGAGGACCACCACTTCCGAATTGCGATTCCCATATCCCTTGGCGTGGCAGAAAACCTGTTCTTCACCATCGGTGTCGCCTTTGAATTGTCCGGCGTAATGGTTGCCATGGTGACCTGGATGGCGGCCAAAATGGCGGCCCACTGGGGCAAGCAAGCCCTGGACAACCGTGTCACGCATATCGAAACGATACGATTTACCGTCCTTATGGGTACGATGGTATCGTTGCTTTTTTCCATGATTGGCGGGCTGATATGTGCCGGTAAGTTATGGCTCTGATGGAAGCTGGCCGGTTCGGTGAGATCGTGTTCTTACTGCAAAGGAGAATAAAATGACTCAAAAGCTGTTAGCCGGGCTGCTGATCCTCGGATCTATTTTTATAGTTGCCATGGATTACCCGGAACATGGCAATGACTACTCCTCGTACCGCTGTTTAGGAGGGCTCGTTTCAAATGGGGATACCGTCAGCGATGTTGTCGCCCAGTGCGGTGAACCGCTGAAGGAAACCAGCATAGACGGGCAACCCCATCGCATTTTTGTCTACCGCTTCGATCAGATTCGGTTCGTATACTATTTTGCATTCTTGGGTGATCGGTTGGAGCGGATTCTTGCCGTCAGCTGTCAGTATGACGATCCCAATTGTGAATAGATCGCATTCTGAAGATCCGATGCCTTGCATATGTCAGGGCACATTATCCCCAACGTTGCAAAAGCTGGAGGGCTTCAGAGCCAAGGCGTCAAGGGTGAAGCTGTAATCGGCTACCGCGATCCCTTGACAACACGGGATCTGAAGTCCTCCAGCTTTCCTGGAAGGTAAACAAAATGAGAAAAACAGCGTCATTCATGGAATTCACCATTCGTGACATCCAGGAAATGGCAGCAAAATTGGCTACTTTCATTATAATACCTTTGCGTTACCTATCTTTTTCCATATTGTTTATGCAACATTGGGGTTTATTAAAGAACGATCACTGAACATGGACAAATGGATCATGGATGCGTCCGGATTTGCACCGCTCGGCCAATACTAGGTCAAAGAATCATTTCGTTTCAGTAACATCATCAAGAATTTTTCGAATTAGCGCGGCTAAATCCCTCATGACCAGCGGTTTCTGAATAGTGCCTTTTATCCGGATGTCTTCAAGCTTCTCAGGGTCTGTCCCGGATGTGTACTCAGCAATAAGGACCACTGGCATATCAGCATTCACCTTGGCGACAAATGTATTACCGGAAAAGTCGGGCAACGCCATGCTGCAAATCACCAGATCTATAGCATCTGCCTGCGATTGGAGCAGGTTCAGCGCGCCCTGACCGCTGGTTTGGATAGAGACTTCGTATCCCAATTTTTCAAGTGTTTTCTTTATGATGTCAACCTGCACCTCATTTTCGTCCACCGCCAGGATCCGTTCACTGCCATTGGGTAAGTCGTAGGCGTCCTCGGCTTGAACCATGGGGTCACCGGTGACAAGTGGTAAGTACACCCGAAAGACCGTACCTTTACCGGGATCGCTATCGAAATCGATTTTCCCGCCATAGCGCTTTACAATTCCATGGGTGACGGAAAGCCCCATTCCGGTACCCTCACCTCTTTTTTTGGTTGTGAAGAATGGATTAAACACATTATCACGGACTTCAGTTGGGATCCCGTGGCCAGAATCTCCCACCGTTAACTTGATGAATCGACCTGGAATTAAATCGACCTCGGCACTGATTTGGTTTTTTTCTAACTGTACCTCGGAAACGCCAACACGGAGTACCCCTCCTTCATCTAACATCGCATGGCTTGCGTTGGTGCACAAATTCATCACCACTTGATGAATTTGGGTTGCATCGGCCATCACCAACCCGTCGGATTGTATGTTTTGCTTGACTTTGATGGTTGGGGGAAGTGAGGCGCTGATTAATTTAAGCGCTTCCTTTACGATCACAGATACTTGAATCGGTTTGGGGTCAAATTCAGTTTGACGGCTAAATGTGAGAATTTGATTGACCAGCTCTTTGGCTCGCATGCCTGCCGAAATGATTTGTTTCAGGTGATCATGCGTGGATGATTCCTTGGGAGTGTCCATCAAGGTCAGTTCCGCATACCCGATTACCGCCGATAGGAT
>JASJGT010000203.1:0-9328 GCA_033791405.1 Desulfuromusa sp. | reverse complement strand
AATGTGCTTGAGGATGGGATTGTTCATAGGGAATTCGCCTTAACCGGGGAAGCCTTGCATTGTTCCCATAAGTCAATGTAGTTGCAGGGATAGGGAGGTTCAAGAGGAGACTCAAGGCCGACCGAAACGATGTGAGGTGGCAGATGATTCCGTAGTAGTGTTGAAGTCCCGACCTGTGAAAGCTGGTAACAGTGTGGAGGGTAAAATCGGGATGACCAGACGGCTTGTTCGTTTGGAGCTGACATGTGCCAAAAGCTATGTCAGTTGCGAAGGGATGAAGTTTATTTGAAGGTTTTTAGAAGCTTAGCAAATCATACAATCTGAACACAAGTCGCCCGACGGGGCGAGGCGCGCTATCAGTGGTACCCCGTGAAAGGGACTCTGCTGGTTTTGGCTGTTCACTGGAGTAGCAGGGAGCCCCACTGTATATTGCCGTTGTGCTAGAAGGCAGCAGGATTTCTGTGAAGACCCGGAGGTTGCATGCAAAGCAAGAAGACGAAAACGCAGGACAAAGGAATGGTCAAAGTCTGGTACAGCTTGTATGATAGGATGCTCAACAGGAGTAATCTTGTTCAAGCATTTGTAAAAGTAAAATCCTCGAAAGGTTCTGGCGGAATTGACGGGCAGACCATCAAAGATTTTTCTGAATCGCTGTCCAGGAACATCGATCAACTTTTGACGGAATTACGGGAGAAGAGTTACCAACCTCAGCCAGTGCGTCGGGTAGAAATACCTAAAGCAGCAGGAGGAGTTCGGTTGCTCGGCATTCCCACGGTGAACTCATACTGCACCTCCTACTGTAAGGTATTGGAATGTTGATTGGATTGTTTCTGTATTTTAGTCGAATTTCTAACCAAATCGGCCAGCTCATATTCCTTTTGAGGATCGAGAGTAATCCAGTAAGGCGAACCATGGTTGAGTTTTCTGGCGGTTATGATTTTCTGTTCAATCCAGTAGTATACTACATATCTACTGACTGCAAACTTCTCCATGACTTGATTGACCGTTAATTCATCAGGCCGTTTGAGAACAGGGCCCAAAATGCTATGTTTATATCTAATCCACTTGACCATAGATAGAGTGAAATGTTTGTTTTTGGCACTTTTAAGCCCCTCTTTATTAAAAAGGGTGACAATTTCTGCATCGGTGTGGATTTGAGATAGTTTTTTGATTCTGGCGATAATGTCATCTTTATACCGAATTTGTTCGGAATAATTCGCCGGGATCTCAATTGGTATATCTTCTGTGGCTCCACCTTGCCAGCGAATATGCAGCACAACTCGTTTCGGTATCGCCGGTTTTTCTACTGTGATATCTTTTATGAGTAGGCGAAGGATACGTTTGCGATCTTTGGCACTTGTGCTGTTGGCCTGCCATAATTTGGAAAAGTTATGGGCTAATTTCAAAAGTTGAGTTTTTTGCTCTTCTGTTGCAGATATTCTGTTTTTTTGTTTGTGCTCCTCAAATTCCTCTTTAGCTTTTTCGAACCGAACCAGCGCTTCATTCCAGCTTTTTTCCAGTGTGCCGGCCACCAGGCGATTATCCGGATCCACCGCTTCATAGCGCCTTTGCGCTAAATTGGTTTTGTACTCGGCTCGTTCGATTCTCAAACGCCACTGATTATCAACAGTTTCCTCCCTTCGTTCGATTTCTTTCAAGGCCTTGATTGCCGCTTCGATTTGTTTTGGTTTTATTACTTCAAGAACTCGGCTGATTACCGGACTGTCAATGAGATCGTTGCGCACGTGCATACATGATCCGGTTGAAGCACCTTCGCGTCTTTTCCAGTTGCATTCATAGGTGGGGTAGAGTCCGCCATTACCTTTGTAGCGCACCGTCAGTCGACGGCCGCAACATCCGCAAAGCAAAAGTCCTTGAAGAAGCGCCAGGCCCTCCCTCACCGGACCTTTCAGAAGGTTTTCATCTCCATTGGTGCGATTGCTCTCAAGAATTTTCTGATTGTCTATATACTCTTCCCAGCTGATATAACCTTCGTGGTGATCATTGATTAAAACGGTCCAGGACGACATCGGCATCCTTTTTGAGGTGGAACGAAAATTCCCATCCGGTCCGATTTCTTTAATGCTTTGATATCGTCCATGAACATAAGCACCGGCATATGTGGGGTTTTTTAGCAAACTGAGAACGCGGTTCGCCGTTAGGCGCCCCCAGATTAATTTGCCCTTCCAGACACCACCGTAAGATCGTTTGGGAAATTCCAGACCCTCTTTTGAAAACTTATGCACAACTCCGTATGCGCTACCAGTCAAACGAAAAGAATTAAACATTAAGCGTAGCACGTGACGAACTTGCACGTCGGGATCAAAAACAATGTTATCTTCACCGTCGTAAACATAGCCCACCGGCAAAGGTCTTTTGAGCTCACCTCTTTTAGCTTTGTTCAATTTACCGCCTTGGAGGCGCGCGTGAAGAAAATGTAACTCTGCCTGAGACATGGTTCCTTTGAGACCTAATAGTAGTTGATCGTTGAAATCCGCAGGATTGTAACATCCATCCTCGTCTATGATCAACGTGTTCGTGAAAGCACAAAGCTCCAACAAACGATGCCAGTCTGTGCAAGATCGAGACAACCTTGAAGCTTCCAGAGCAAAGACCGCACCAACTTTCCGCATTGAGACCAGCGCTACTAAGCTCTGGAAGTCTTTTCGCTGGGCTATTTGTGATCCCGATAAGCCCAAGTCCCCATCTAGGAGATGGATCAAGTTCGCTGGCCATCCCAATCCCATGGCCTTGTCCCTCAGGGCATACTGACGTTCGGTGCTCTCCTGGTTGTGCCGGACTTGGTTCATGCTTGATTGGCGCAGATAAATATAAGCTGGTTTCTGTAGATGGTCTTCTTGAATCTTGTTGTTCATGATTTACCTCCGTGCGCCCAAATTGAGCGTCGTTAAATTGCATTGCGTTTTCTAGCATGTTGGCCAATAAAATGGCTAACTCTTGAATATCAAAGCAATCCGTGCCCATCAGCAGGCTCCGTTGGAGGTTGGGTGGGGATCTGGCTAAAGTTTTTCTCGCCGCTTGAGTAATTCGCGGTTTATTTCGCACAACTCTTCTAAAATCGTTTTTATTTGGCGAAAATTGCCTACATATTCTGTGACCTGCGCGTGATAATCCAGAGGGATGTAGTCCATTACTGGTCTTTGTTTGGGCTTGCTGACCGAAAGATAATACTTCGGACCATGGCCCCGCGATTTGGCACACTTGCATCCAGGCTTGCCACAACGCTTGTATCGTTCGATTACAGATCCCCGTAAGACTGCTTCGAGAGGTGGCAGGTTTTTTATGAGTGTTGTTCTTCTTCGCCGTAGTGCTAAATTTGATTTTTCTTTCATCGTTATCAGACCAGTTCTTTAAATGGTCTGATATTGTCTTTATAAGATCCATTTGTCAACTATTTTTTAGAAATATTGAGTTTTTTAAGCAAATCATTCAGGAGTAAAAGACACGAAAAATCGATAAATAAGGCATCGGTTTTATTTTTGTCAGAGTTGAAGTTATGTTCCTGGTCTGTCCATTCTATAGGTACTGCAAATGTCCCCATAGCAGTACCTTGCAAAACCAGTGTTTGACGGCCTGAAACAATTCTTGTTTTTAAGATAGGAAATCGTTGATTTCGGAAAGGATGGAATGGATGTGTTATTACAGCGCACCCCGAAGGCTCGCTGCTGTGAAGTGCATTTACCTTAGACCGTGCCAGCAGTCCGTGACCGTGTAGTACAGCAAGCTCTGCTTAATATCCTCCAACCTATCTTAGATCCAGAGTTTCATCCGTCAAGCTATGGTTATCGACCTGGCCGCAGTTGCCATCATGCAATAACCAAAGCGTCTCTATTTATCCGTGAGTATCAGCGAAAATGGGTAGTTGATATGGATCTGTCCAAGTGTTTTGATACTTTGGATCATGATCTGATCATCACATCCTTTAGCAAACGGATAAAAGACGGTAGTATTTTGGCTTTGTTGGCGAAGTTTTTGAAAAGTGGAGTTATGGTAGGAGACGAATGGGAGGCCAGTGATGTTGGTAGTCCGCAAGGCGGTGTAATCAGCCCGTTGATTGCTAATGTCTATCTTGACTCTTTCGATCAGTTCATGAAAGAGCGTGGTCACCGAATTGTCCGCTATGCGGACGATATTCTGATCCTCTGTCAGTCAAAGAAAGCGGCAATGAATGCCCTTGCCAAAGCAAGTAGCTATCTGGAGGAAGACTTGCTTCTCACTGTAAACCGTGAAAAGACCCATGTCACCCATAGCTGGAAAGGTGTAAAGTTTCTTGGAGTGTCTATACATTCTTCTTATACTCAGATCCAGAAGGGAAAGATACAGTCGTTCAAGAGGAAAGTGAAAGCAATGACTCGGCGAAATGTCCCGGTTAATCTGGATGCGATTATAGATGATCTAAATCCAGTGTTGAGGGGTTTCGCTTTCTATTACCGAATAGCTAATTGTCGAGGATTGTTGCAAAGGTTGTCGGCGTGGATACGAAGGCGATTGCGAGCCATTCAGCTGAATCTGTGGAAAAAGCCGAAGCGACTTCACCGCAGGCTGAGGCAACTTGGCTATACCGGAGAGTTTGATTTTATTCGTATGAACTCTTGGGCAAACGCAGGCTGTCCGCTAAGTCATTACGCGATTACCAATGATTGTTTGCATAAAGATCATTGGCTCTTTGACATTAGTGCTGTTAAAACCGGAATTTCTGTTTCAATTTGAAGGAAAATAAACAAGAGCCGTATACGAGGCCCGTACGTACGGTTCTGTGAGAGGGATGAAGTGAGCATAATTAACTCACTTCACCCTACTCGATCTTTTCCCCCATCACGTCACCCACCAACAAGACAACAAAAAGCTCGATCCAAAGATTAATCTGAACGACTACCTCTCCCACACTTGCAGAGGATCTATGATTCGTGTTTCGTATTGGTACTGTTGACAATATGGTAGATGGTGCTGTGATACCTTGCAGACTGCCTAACACTTTTCACAAAATGATCATCAATAATTTTCTGGAATTATCAATAATTTGAAATGCTCCATTTTCTGTCGGATTCCTGGAAATAATTTTGATTATTTTAAATAGCCAGAATGCTCCTTTTTGAGCATGTTTTTTAGGCCAAATATAATTTAACCTTCACAGGAATAGTCCTAAGTTGCAGGTTAGCTTAAATGGTTAACATTGCCAAGACTAGCCTCTGACACCGTGATATCGTACGTCCCTGTAACCTCTCATGGACAAGCTCTAATATCACATTAAACTTGTGTTGTTAGGTTTTGATGAAAGCTAATTTTCTGGATTCAGGAACAAGGTCAATTTGCAGTTTTTCTTAAATGGATGAGATTGGCAACGGAAACCTCGAAAAAATCCGATTTCAGATGTCCGGTTGCGTCTTCCACTGATCCGGCCGGTGATTCCATTCGAAGGCGGCCACCGATTCCACGTGATCCCGGTCACCCATTCCAGATGATCGCGTTCAGGTAAGCGGAGCGAAGCGACGCTATTATTTGTCGTTTACCTCGTAGTTGTGTTTACGTCAAGTTTGCATTCTTTTTTCTCATAGATTCCTCTTTAAGTTCTATTTTATGTGCGCTGTGTACAAGCCGGTCGAGAATAGCATCGGCAAGAGTTGGTTCACCGATCTGTTCGTGCCAGTGATCAATAGGGACTTGGCTGATTACGAGCGTTGATTTTAACCCATGCCGATCTTCTAGTATCTCAAGTAAGTCGTGTCATTGATCTCTACCGAGTTGCTCGAGACCATAGTCGTCTAGAACCAGCAAGTCAGTTTTAGCAAACGATGAGAGCAGTTTCAGATATCGCCTATCACCTTTTGCAAGGCTCAGGTCCTCGAAGAGTTTGGTCATTCGCCGGTAGAGGGCGGTAAATCCCTCTCTGCAAGCTTTTTGAGCGAAGGCACATGCGAGATACGTTTTACCCTACACCTGTAGGTCCGGTAATTATCAGATTATTACGCTCTTTAACCCACTCGCAACCAGCCAACCTCATAACCAAAGATTTGTCCAGGTCCCTTGGGTGGCGGAAGTCGATATCTTCTATGTAACTGTTTTGGCGCAGTTTGGCCTTTCGCAAACGTGTATTAATTTTCCTTGTTTGCCTGACAGCCATCTCCCGATCAAGCAGGATGCCTAAGCGTAAAATCCCGAGCAGAGTTGGGTTCGACTGCACAAAGGTACCAAATGCGACATAGAGAAATCCAGAATGGATTGAATTACTGATCAAAATCGCATTTAACCTCCCCCTGATATTACAGAGCTCTCATGCTGCGGATTTCAGGGGGAAGGATTCCAACTGAATCGCGTAACTTTTCATCAGAAAAATCGTACTCGCCCGGCATATTGACATGTGCCCATGACATAGGAGAACGCTTTGTGATTGTACGCAGCATATTTTTTTTGGTGTCTTGAGTAGCGCATTTTTCGAGTTGCCGACTCAGGTAGAGATAGTTCCAGCATATGATGCTGTTTTTGATCAGCCGATTGCAGGCCTCGGCGATTTCCTGTTCCTCCTTCTCGGTCTGGGTGAACTCACGAGGATTGCCAACAGCAACTGCGCGGGTAAAACGGTTTGCCAATTCAATCTTGTTGAGCTGTTTCTCGATGGCTTGCCGTAACTCGACATCATCGATATAGCGTAGAATAAACAATGATTTTATAATCTGACCGAAAGCTTTGAGTGTCTTGTATAGCGTATGTTGGCGGGAATAGGAATTAAGCCGACGGAAGATGTCGGAGGCGGTGTTCTCCTTGAGCTTGATTGTGGCAATGAGTCGTAGCAGATCATCCCAGTTTTCACGGATCAGCGCGTCACTAATGGTCTTATTAGGGGGATTTTCCAATCCATTCTTGCTTTTTTCTTGGGACGGAAAATGTAAAGAGTCTGCTTCCCAATGCCCTTGATTCGGGGAGCGAAGGAGAATCCGAGCAAGTGGGTGAGTCCGAAGATGGCTTCAGTATAATCATGAGTATCGGTTGAATGAATATCGCTTTTGATGACATCGTTGTGCATGAGGCCGTCAATAACATAGGTGCTTTCCCGCTCAGCAGCGCTGATCACGAGTGAATGCCAGAGGAGATTCCGTTCATCGACAAACGTGTAGGAACTCACCCCTTGTCCCTGTCCGAAATATTTGAAGGATCGACTTGCATGCAAAGAGTCGCCTCTTACCTCGAATTTCTGGCCGTCGCTTGCGGTATGCAACCTATCCGTATTACGGCGATAGATGTTGGGAAGTTCCATTTCATCCATCGTTTTCAGAACCTTATCATTCGCAGCTCGAATATTGTCTATCGAAAACCGCCAATTAACGGCATGTTCCAACTCGCTTTCGGTTATCTGTGAGGAAATCCGAGCCATCTTTCGCACGCCGATATTGCATCCCAGACCGATGATACCGGCCAGTAAGGTCGGATGTGAGTTTGATTGACGAGTATGGGTTTGCTGCCAGTCTTCAAAGGAGTTGAGCATACTGCAATGTCGATCTATGGTTTCCAACACCTGCGCTAGAGGTACATCATGTCTCTGCGGAAAAATCTCATGCAACGGGTCAGTATCGCTCACATCAAGTGCGGAGGTAGCAATATAGAAAGTGCCGTCTGCACGGAACTTCAAATGCTGGTTTTCCAAGATACGAGCATTTGTGGTTTGATATTGCGTGTAGAGAGCCTCTTTAAGAACCTCAAGTAGGGGCTCGGGATCGTCAAATTCGATTAAGCCTGCCCGCTCCAGCAAGTGCTGCTTTTCATGTTTCCAGCGTACCTGGTCAATCAGGTAAGTATCCATTGGGCGGTATTTGTAGGATTGGGAAGCATTCAGATTCCCAGACTTGATGGCACCGGCGATATGCTGGAACAAGAACACTTTGTAAAGCGATGGGCGGAATGATCCGTCGGCACGTGTCAGTGCACCATGCTTATCTGCGTCAAGGAAACCCACTGGTGCCTGATCGTTGATAACGCCATCGTGGATCTTGAAATGTTCAATAGCCGCCATCAGCTTTTCGGTATGTCCAGCTGGTTCGAAAACTAGCGCCTTGAGAATTGGGTTCAGGCGGTTTTGCAACCGCTTTGATTGATCTTCCAATACTTCAGACCAAATTTGATTCTGACCTGCGTTCTCCAGATCATTTTTCAGATGCTCGAACGAACTGGTTTTACCCCGCTCCAGCAACAATTTGATTTCAGAGATCTTCTGAGAATCTGACAGTGAAGCGCTGTCGGCTAAGCTTCGTATTTCCTGTATCAGGCAGAATATGGAGGAGTCTAGATCATCAACCACAGTTTTTAGTTGTGCTTGCTGTCCCTTGCGCTGTTCAAAAAGACGTTCCTTGTACTTACGCGAGACAGTGGTTTGAAAAGAAGCCATCACGTTAAGTAGTATATCGATAAGGTTATCCTGAATGCGAAAAAACTGATGTGCGACAAAGGCAGTGGCATGAATGTAGCGGTCGGCTTCAGAACGACGCTGCAATTGGAATATGCGCGATTTGATGACACTGCCCGCATAGTAGCGGATCCCTGCATGACCGAGATCGAGAACTGAAAAAATGCTGTCGAGCTGTTTATAGAGAATAAAAAGCACCTTATAATCAGCGATACATTCCTTAATCCGGGATGGTTTTGTGGACTGAGACAATTTTTTGAGCAAGGTTAGCCGATAGCGTTTCTGATCATCCGGAGACGAGAACAGATCGTCCAACAGACATCGTGTCTCATCTGTAAGATTCGAATCCATCATGGCTATCAGTTCTGCCTTGCGCTCATGCAGCCCCGAACGGATCAGATCCGATAAGGTGCGCGCCCTCGGTACCTGTATCCGTTTTTGGGTGAGAAAATCGACGCAGCGATCAAATATCAGCCTCGGTTTCAGGTGCGTCCGAGCCATTGCCGCGATTTCGAGGGTCAAAGTCGCTTCGGTATTTATATCGAATGGCAGAAAACCGTAAAATTCTAGAATAAACTTCTGGTGCCTTTGACGAGTACGATCCGGATAGGCTTCGACAGTCACATCACCAACATCAAACTGGCTGGCGACATACGCTACGTCACGCTGATAAAAATCGACTGGTGAGAAGAACCGCCTTGCTGCCCGGAAATATCCGCAGCTCACAAGAAAGCACACCTGATAGACTGGGTTGCGCAGACTGTTCGCCAATTCCAGCAAAGGTTTTGGGAATTCAAAGAACTTCTTACGCTCGCGAAAATCGAAAATGGGTGGGTTGTCGAACGCGGCTTTCTCGCTCACGTTCAAAATCTGCATGCGTGCCATGGTTCAGTTGAGAAGAGATTTATAATT
>JASJGT010000202.1:0-5340 GCA_033791405.1 Desulfuromusa sp. | reverse complement strand
CGGGTGCAATACATGAGCCCCTTGATATTGGTATCAACCATCGTCTCCCAATCATCAATGTTGACTTCCCAGGAGGGTTCCAGGCCCAATGCCAGGCCAGCATTATTCAGCAACACATCAATATTATCCAGCGACCCGAGTTGCTCAAAGACCTGTTTTCGGTCTCGAACATCCAGAGGAATAATTTGCCGAACAGCCGTCCCCAGCTGTGCTTGCAATTGTTCCAAGCGCTCAGCACGGCGGCCGGTGAGAATAAGTTGCCATCCTTGAGCAGCAAAGTATTCTGCGCAGGCTTTTCCGAAACCAGACGTTGCTCCAGTAATTAAAATTTTTTTTGCCATAATTTACCTCCATTTATTTCAATGAGTTCAATTATATGTAAACAAGCACTTCAAACATTTTTTTATTTTATGCTATGCTGCTTCCTTACACAAATTTTTCATACAAAACTATAGAGGATTTTATAAATGATTGATGCTTTTCTCTCTCTTCATCCGGTTTGGCAGGCTTTTTTTGCAACCCTATTTACCTGGGCATTAACAGCGCTTGGTGCTGGGGCGGTCTATTTACAACAGGAACCCAGTCGTAAGACTCTTGATCTTATGCTCGGCTTTGCTGCCGGCGTTATGATTGCGGCAAGTTTCTGGTCTTTATTGGCTCCTGCTCTGGACATGGCCGAAGGAAAAGCTCTACCGTCCTGGCTGGTGGTCGCTTTTGGATTCCTCTGTGGCGGCGGTTTCTTGCGCCTGATAGATAAATTCCTCCCCCATTTGCACCTGAACTTTCCAATGTCAGAAGCCGAGGGAATTAAAACCAAGTGGCCACGCAGCACCCTGATGGTTCTCGCTATCACAATGCACAATATCCCTGAGGGGTTAGCTGTTGGAGTTGCATTCGGAGCGGTAGGTGCAGGCTTTCCAGAGGCATCCATGGCTGGAGCCATAGCATTAGCTATGGGCATCGGGATTCAGAATTTTCCGGAGGGGCTCGCCGTTTCAGTTCCTCTGCGTCGTGATGGTCTGTCGCGTCATCGCAGCTTCATGCTCGGTCAATTTTCCGGGCTGGTTGAGGTTGTCGCCGGAGTAGCTGGAGCAGCTCTGGTCCTTATAGCCCAACCCATTTTGCCTTTCGCTTTGGCATTTGCTGCTGGAGCGATGATTTTTGTTGTTGTAGAAGAAGTTATCCCTGAAGCGCAACGGGGGGGAAACACAGATATCGCCACCTTCGGAACCATGGTTGGCTTTACTGTAATGATGATGCTGGATGTTGCATTGGGATGATGGCGTTGCAAATTCCAATAGTTAAAACTGTAGTGAACCAGACTTGAGCTGACAGACCTTGAAATATCTTGCTGATCAGCAATTTGGAGCACAAGAAAAACTGACAATGCCTCTCAGAACAAGTAGAGCTGCGACAACTAAACCATTAAATCGGGATCTTCTTCTTTCCCCTCTTGGGGTTTATCGACTGAGTTTTGTTCTTCCTTTTGTTGCTTCTCTTGCTGTTTTTTTAGCTTTTCCTCAGTTTTTTTCAACTTCTTCGCTGTTTTTTCAACTTTTTTCTGCTTATTTTTTTCTTTATTATGCCGAGCATAACTGAGCAGAAGACCTAAAATCACCCCAACAAGAAGCGCTGAAAGAACCAATAATGCTTGCGATACGGGATATTCCCATCTAAGAAAACGGATCGGAATCAAAGTTCCATTTTGCACGACATAAATAAGAACCGGGGCCAGTAATATTAATCCCGCCAGCAATTTTGTTTTCATTTTTACTCTCCTGATTAGACCGACCCTGAAACAATATGAATTTCCTTCTCAGGGAGAAGGATTGAGCGGAACATCAATATTCAAGATCTATTAGATTCAGATATAAAACAAATGCCGGCAGTTTGCAGTAAAATAATCTCTGCCAGAAAATTTTTGATAGCAACACAAAAACAAATCTGATTAGCATGGATCTCCCGCCAGTGAATTCCCCCCTTTATTAAAGGGGGATCTGATCTTGCGAAAGATTGGTGCTAATCAGGAAAACAAATATGCTGACAACGCATCAAATTTTAGACAAAAAAATGGGGAACCCTGCTGGTTCCCCAAAATGAACGTAGGAGGTAACGTCCAATATTTGTATAGAGGTCGTCTGACGTTGAGCAGAACGCCAAACGACCTCGGTTGACTATTTATTCAGCTTCAGAGCCAAGTAACGACTCGCATCACCTTGCCGTACTAGAAGGAGGATAGTTTTCCTGCCGCTATCCTCAATTATTTTTTTCACTTGTGCTGGTGTTTCTACTTCTTTACGGTTCACTTCTTCAATCAAATTACCCCTCTGAATCCCAGCCCGAGCAGCTATTGATCCTGATTCAACATCCGTAACCAGAACACCACGTGCACCTTCGTAGCCAAGCTGTCCAGCCAGATCAGAAGTTAACTTCTGTAAACTCATACCCAAGTCAGACAGGTCATCACTGCTGATGGGATGACCATCTTTATCGGTATCCAAAGCACCTATTGTGGCTTTGATTTTTTTCTTTTTACCATCGCGAAGAACCAGCAATTCGACCGTAGTTCCGGGTCTGATCATCGCTATTTTATTGCGGAAATTGGACACCTTATCAACTTTGTCGCCATCCAGTTGCAGGACAACATCACCTTGCGTAAGACCTGCTTTCTCTGCTGGGGAATCTTCCATTACCTGGGCAACCAAAATTCCTTCACGTTGATCGAGATTGAAAGATTCTGCCAGATCTTTAGTCAGATCCTGGATATAAACACCGAGTCGACCACGTGTAACACCACCATCCTTAATGAGTTGCTGACGGATGTTCTTGACCATGTTGATTGGAATCGCAAAACCAATCCCCATATAACCACCGCTACGACTATAAATAGCCGTGTTCATCGCAACAACTTCACCATCCAGATTGACCAACGGCCCACCAGAATTTCCAGGATTGATTGCTGCATCTGTCTGGATAAAATTTTCGTACTCATTCAGGCCGATAGCGCTACGCCCTTTGGCGCTGACAATACCTGCCGTGAGGGTGTGGGAGAGACCAAAGGGGTTGCCAAACGCCAAAACCCAATCACCAACTTCAAGACTATCGGAATTCCCCAGTGTTAACGCAGGCAGTTTTTCATCGGCTTCGATCTTAATCAAGGCAACGTCAGTGGGGGGATCAGTACCAATAATTTTTGCTTCATACTCCTGTCCATCCTGCAACTGCACCGTAACTTTGTCAGCACCACCAACAACATGGTTGTTGGTCATAATATAGCCATCAGAAGAGATTATAAAACCAGAACCCTGCCCCATTGAACGTTGTTTAGGTTGTTTGGGTGCCTGATGCGGGTTGCGCTGCTGGGGTGGCTGGCCAAAAAAACGACGGAAAAATTCATCATTGAATGGGCTATTTCCAAAGGGGTTCTGAGCCATATTCTGTTGTTTGACTTCTTTTTCAACCTGAATAAAGACCACCGCAGGAGAAACCTGCTTGGCAACACTACGGAAAGCTTTACCCGTTTCCCGCAGACTCTCTAATCCAGCATCCTGGGCACTTGCTGGACGAATTAATAATGATCCTGTTGATACAGAACCCAACAAGGCAACAACCAAAAGTAATAATAAACGTTTAAACATGTTCACGATTGACTCCTTAAAAATGAATTTCCCGATTTAGTCCGAAGATAAGTAGAGTGAACCAGCTCGATCATTTCATCCAAATCAAAAGGCTTGTCAATTGTTACCGCAGCACCGAAACGTTGCGCGGTAGCATGGGTTGCTGTATCACCAAAGGCGGTCATGCAAATAAAGGGTGGGCAACGAGGATTGTCGATTTGACTTTCTAAAACTTCCAGACCGGTCAGTGCCGGCATCCGCACATCACTGATCACCAGGTCATAATCTTCAGACTGTTCCAATTTTTCCAATAGCTGCAGCCCATTATCACAACTTGTAACCTGGTATCCGGCGCGTGACAGAACAAGGATCAACAGTTCGCGCAGCTCCAGGTCATCTTCGGCGAGAAGGATTTGTGGTGAATATCAAGAGAGACAGCTTCCATCTAAAAACTCCAAAAGTTTTGTTATGTCAGTCTCTATTAGCAATCTATATGCCAAGTGTCTTTCTATAAAAATCAATCGGTTAGCGAAATTACAGGTGGGGAAAAATGTCCCAACGAGGCAAAATGCCCCGCATTAGAATGTTAGAGGTAGGAGTTCTCCTGATTCATTCGTAAAAAATTACGCAATGGGAGCAAAAAAATTGTCGTGCAAGAGGTTGTATTTTTCAAGAAGTAGAGAGAGGCATAAGGGAGGTCGAAATCGTGAAAAAACCTGTCACGCAACAGGGTAGACTATTTGTAAAGCTATCCTTCTTTCAATTTACGGTAGAGAGTTTTACGATCAATTCCCAACAGGCGAGCGGCCAGAGTCCGATTATCCTCCAGCTGTTCGAGAACTTGCTGAATATAGCGGCGTTCCATTTCGTCCAGTGTGACAATATTGCCTTCATCAACTAAACTGGTTGGGAGTGGTACCTTCCCGTTGGGATGTCTGACCTGCTCTGGAAAATCCTCGATAGTCAGCTGGTCGTGCAGGGTTAACGCCAGTGCGCGTTCAATCACATTACGCAGCTCACGAACATTTCCCGGCCAGGAGTAAGCCAATAAACAAGCCGCCGCTGGTTGAGCCAATCCAACCACCGACTTGTTGAAGCGTTGACTGAGTTGCTGAATAAATGTGAACGCCAGCAGCAGAATATCATTGCCGCGCTCACGCAAGGGTGGCAGTTCCAATTCGATCACGTTAAGCCGGTAGAAAAGGTCACTACGAAAGCGCCCTGTCGCAACTCTTTCTTCTAAATTACGATGGCTGGCAGCCAGCACCCGAACATCACAGTCAATTTCACTACTGCCGCCCAACGGACGAACTTTATGATCCTCCAGAACTCGCAGTAGTTTTGGTTGTAAAGCCAAGGGGAGTTCAGCAATCTCATCCAGCAACAGGGTTCCGCCGGAAGCTTCTAAAAATAGTCCCTTACGAGTTTCCCGGGCATCGGTAAAAGCCCCACGAACATGACCAAATAGTTCACTTTCGAGTAAGTTTTCGGGCAATGCCGCACAGTTAATTGCAACAAACGGCCCTTCATAGCGCTTGCTTTGACGGTGCAATGATCGGGCAACTAGTTCTTTCCCCGTACCACTCTCACCGCTGATCAATACCGACGTGTCGAGATCTGCAATCCGGATAATCTGCTGCTTGATGTTTTGTAGCCCCGGACTCTCACCCAATAGTTCATCATCGGGCTGTTGGCGCCGGACCTGTTCTTTGAGGAGCCGCAC
>JASJGT010000201.1:0-3128 GCA_033791405.1 Desulfuromusa sp. | reverse complement strand
CCTTGCATCAAAAAGGGGTGAGGCACAAAGTTCAAAAATCCGCTCCCCTTGTTCGGTCGTATGCTGATGGATCATCGTAACCGGCAGACCAGTTTCTTTGACTTCCAGTAACGGGCAGGGATGATCAGCAGTATCACAAGGAAGTTGTGATCCATGCGAAAGTTGATGACAGGTAAAGTCTCCCCGTACAAATGAACTGTCACCCTGTTGCTTTCGGGCACTCTGATTCAACTGCAAAATCTGGTGATCCACTCCGATAACCATCAGAGGATCGGAGACTCCATCAATTACCGACTGTAAAAATTGATTACGGTCTTCAAGTGCTTGTTCAGCTTCCTTCCGTCTGCTGGTGTCATGGATAATTGAATAGAGTAACGTTTGACCCTTAGCTTGAATTGGGCTTCTGTAAACTTCTACCGGAACTTTCTGTCCATCTGCCAGGGTATGGATACGTTCAAATTGTTGCTGACTCTGGTTTTTTGCCTCGGCCAGCCTTTGCCTGACTTCAGCTTCTCCCAGCTGATTGATCTGCCACATTTTCATTTTCTGTAGTTGATCACGACTGTATTGATAAAACTTGCAGGCAGCTGGATTTGCGTCGACAACCCCAGCTGTTTCTGGATCGACCAAGAGCATGATTGATTGTGATTCTTCAAAAAAAACCTGGTACTGCTGTTGGCGCTCTAATAACTCCTGAGTTTTGACTTTAACCTGCTTACGGGTCCAGAAGGTGATGATGAGAAGCAGAGTAAGAATCGCTATCAGTGAGAAAATCGTTGTTTTTAACCAACTTGGAAGTGTTCCAGAACCTTTGTCACCAAGCCATTTATCGAGAAGCTGGTAATAGATAGAATCTGTTGACTGCTTCCATTTTTTGAGTAATTGATCGAAGTCAGTAGCAAATTGTTTGGAGGTTGTGGGCGAAAAGGCGGGTCGAACCTGAATTGGCTTGACCATGATAGGAGAAGGAAAAAGATTGTATTCCTGTCTATTTTTTATACCATAGATGCGTCCAACCATGGCAGCATCGACATCGCCATTTTTAAGGCGCAAGAAAGCCTCTTGATAGGAAGGAACTTCTAAGTAGTTAATTTCAATATCAAAGTTATCGGCGACCTGAAGTAAACCTTGTCCACCGAGGAAGTAGACATCTTTTTTTAGAACCGCTAATTTTTTTCCAGCTAATTCCAAAATTGAAGAAAGCTTATCGCCTTTACGATGATAAATTTGACCCCAACTACTCACCACAACTTCTTCAGCAAAATGAAATTGGGCAGCCCGTTCTTCCGTGTAAGCAATAGCGGGTAAAATATCGATATCACCGGCGGAGAGAGAGTCCAGACATTGTTGCCACTGACAAGGAACATATTCAATTGACCAGTTCTTGGCTTTGGCAATTTGTTGAAAAAGATCGGGGAAGAGACCTCTGGCTTCACCCTGTTCATCAATGAAGGTCAACGGGGGATTGTTATCAATACCAATTCGAACGTCTGCGGCCCCAGATTGCAATGGCAACAGAATAAAAACCCCGAGAATGGTGGCAAAAATCCAACGCAACTTAAAATCCCTCAACAAGCTGAATTATAAAATAACAAGTTTCAGAAGATAATTATCTTCTCTGCCGTAGGGTTGACAATTCATTCTTCAGCTTATGATAACTGACAAGACGCTCTGGACTCAAGTCGCCAGCTTCAATTGCCTTGGCTACAGCACAACCAGGTTCGGTTTTATGCTGGCAGTTCCTGAACTTGCAGTTTACAGCCAGGTTTTCAATATCAGAAAATGATTCGGCCAGATCTTCTGCTTCACCCCAAAGATGCAGCTCTCGCATACCGGGATTATCCATCAGAATTCCACCATTAGGAAACAGGATCAGTTCCCGATGGGTCGTGGTATGACGACCTTTCCCATCAGACAAACTGACGGCACCGATTTTCTGCCGCTCTTCACCGAGCATTCCGTTAAGGATGGTTGATTTTCCAACTCCAGAAGATCCAAGCAGGGCAATTGTTTTCCCCGGTTGCATATAATTGAAAAGGATATCGAGCTGCTCGGTGCTACGAGCCATACAGAGATGGATGGGGCTGTTCCCAGCAATCGCTTCGACCTGAGCTTTGCAGTCTGCTGGATTTTCACACAAATCGGTTTTATTCAGGAGGATCACCGCATCAGCGCCGCTACTGCTCACCAAAGTCAGATATCTTTCAATCCGGCGTAGATTAAAATCACGATCCAGCCCACTGACGATGAAGACCAGATCAACGTTGGCGGCAATAACCTGCTGCTCAATTCGTTCTTTTCCTTTTCGAGTACCAGGGAGATTGCGAGAGAAGGAGCTTTTGCGTTCCAATAGAGCATGAATTGTCCCACGTTGATCAGCCTGGGGTTCGATAATAACCCAATCGCCGACCACCGGAAGATCAGCACGGCCACCGGCTTTATGACGAACCTTTCCGGCAAAGCGAACTGTCAATTCCCCTTGCAGAGACCACACGCGGAAATAATTTTTCTCGCCACGAATCACCCTGGCAGGAAGGTATCCAGATTTTTCCCAGGGTTGAAATTTCTCTGCAAAAAATGGGGACCAGCCCCAATCTTCCAAGGTCATTTTCTCAGACTATCCTTTCGCACGTCTCAATGGCAGGTTAAAAAGAAGTAGCCCGCTGGCAATCAACACTGCTCCAATCAGATGATAGTCCTGAAAACGTTCTCCCAGAAACATGACTGCCAGTAATGAGGCAAATAAAGGGACCAAATTGATATACAAACCAGCCCGATTAGCACCAATTTCATGAATTCCCCGATTCCAGAACAGGTAGGCCAGAATTGAGGGACAAAAAGCGACATAGAGCAAGCTGAGAATGACCGGTTGAGTCAGTACCAGTGGCGCTGCCGTTTGGCACTCCCAAAGATAGAGAGGGAACAGAAGAACCACACCGACGGCAAAAGTGATGGTCAAAAAACTCATTGGTTTGATTTTTGGTCGGTTGCGCAATAAAACCGAGTAGAGGCCATAGAGACTCACAGCCAGCAACATGATCAGATCGCCAATAACAAATTCAAGATCCCGCAAGCGTTGCCAATCACCATGAATGACAATATAACCTGCTCCCAAGGTGCAGAGAACA
>JASJGT010000200.1:0-10430 GCA_033791405.1 Desulfuromusa sp. | reverse complement strand
CAGTTGGGAGATGACCACCCCCCTGAAGAAATCAAACAGATTACTGCTGGTGGCAATTATGGATCGCCGAACTGTTAAGGAAAGCAGATCCCTGAACCTCAGCTCGGATCTTCCGATATTTGTCAGAAGACAGTTGCCAGTATAGTGGATTTGCCGGCTCATTCAGCACCGCTTGGAATTGCCTTCGGAGAGCATTTGTATGCCCCGGAAGAATACCGTAACAGTCTCTATGTGGCGTTTCATGGTTCCTGGAATCGTAGTGTGCCGACCGGCTATAAACTCATCAGAATTTCTTACCAAAATCACCAAATGAGCACCACTGGGAAAGATTTTTTACGTGGATGGTTAGTTGGTGGCAAAGCATGGGGGAGACCAGTAGCACCCGTTGTCGGGAACGATGGAAATCTTTACTTGAGTGATGATCGTGCCGAAGCAATATATCGAATCAGCTGGAAACAGAAAGAATAATAACTAACCGGATTCAGAAACAAGTCTTATTCAGGTATAAAGGATTTCTCTTGACACTCACAGGTCGATTTGGTACTTCAATGCGCACGTTAAATCAGCTTTTAACGGCCCCGTCGCCAAGTGGTAAGGCAGAGGTCTGCAACACCTTTATCAGCAGTTCGAATCTGCTCGGGGCCTCCAAATAATAGAGAGTGCTAACCAGTTACGGTTAGCACTCTTTTTTTTCTTAGCCATCGATTGCTTATGGATATTTTTTCCCCACAAATTATTCTACTGACCCTGGTCATGGGTTCCTTTGCCGGGTTTTTAGCTGGATTGCTAGGGATCGGTGGCGGGGTCATTCTGGTTCCCCTCTTTCTCTGGTTATTTTCCATTGTTGGTTTTCCTCCCGATCTAATTGTTCATACCGCCTTTGGCACCAGTCTTGCCATTATCTTGCCAACGGCAATCAGCAGCACCTTTGCTCATCGTAAGCGTGGCAATGTTGATTGGCACATGGTGGCGTTTTTGGCTCTTGGTGGGGTCTTTGGATCTCTGCTTGGATCCTCAGCTGCCGCAGTAATCCCTGGAGAAAAACTTAAAATGTATTTTGGCTTGATGCAGATTCTCATCAGCTTGAAATTACTTTTCTATAAACCTTATATTCCACCTGAAAATCTAGCACGAGCAAAAAAAACATCATTGGCGTTGGTCGGTTTTGCCGGGGGGCTTTATTCTGCCTTCTTTGGTGTGGGCGGCGGTGTCGTTGCTGTGCCGCTGATGTTGATGGTTCTCCACCTGCCAATTCATCTTGCAGTTGGAAATTCCAGCGCGCTGATAGTTGTTTCTTCCTTTTCAGCGGTCATTTGTTATATCTGGTATGGCATGCAGAACGCCAGCAGCCCTCCATTTTCTTTTGGCTATGTTAATATGTTAGTAGCAGTACTTGTTGCCCCATTAACAATGATTTTTGCCCGAATCGGGGTTAAATTTGCGACTCGTACCAGTCAAACAAAACTAGTGAAAATTTTTGCTGTTTTATTGATGCTTGTCGGTATCAAAATTCTACTAAAAATGTAGGAGGAACAAATGATACGCCAACCAGCAGTATCCGGAAGTTTTTATCCCGCTAACCCTGATGAGTTGTCAGCTCAGATAGATTCTTTACTGAATAACGAACATGAATCCATAAAAGTTAAAGGGTTGATTGTTCCACATGCCGGTTATGTTTATTCTGGAGCAATTGCTGGTGAAGTGTTTTCTGCAGCAGACATTCCTCAGCAGGTTATTCTGATTGGCCCGAAGCATCACGGCGTTGGGGCTAATGTTGCGGTTAGTGGTGCTGATGCCTGGGCAACACCATTGGGAAATGTTCCGATTGATACTCTTCTACGTGAAAAATTAGTGAATAATATCCTAGAATTATCAGTTGATGACCAAGTGCATAGAGAAGAACATTCTCTGGAAGTGATGCTCCCATTTTTATTGCGACGCCAACCGGAACTGCAAATTGTGCCGATTGCGATAGGACAACTATCGTTAACCGATTGTCTTCAGTTGGGTGTTGAAATCGGGCAAATAGTAAAAGGCTGGAAAGAGGATGTTCTGCTCGTTGCCAGCACCGATATGAATCATTTCAGTTCAGCTGAAACATCTGAGAAACTTGATTCTATGGCAATCGATGCAATGACCGCTTATGATCCACAACGACTTTATCAGGTTGTCAGAGATAATCGAATCAGTATGTGTGGTGTGTTGCCGACCATTGTTGTTATGCAGGCTGCCCATGATCTGGGTGCCAGCGAATGTCGGCTGATTCGCTACGCCCATTCCGGTCAAGTGAATGGTGATAACAGCCGGGTGGTTGGATATGCCGGGTTAACCTTAGAGTAGAATATAAACCATTTGAAGGAGTTTCCATGTCTGAACTACGTGTCCGTTTTGCTCCCAGTCCCACTGGCTATCTCCATATTGGTGGAGCCCGAACGGCTTTATTTAATTATCTCTTAGCTAAAAAAGAAGCAGGAAAGTTTATCCTTCGAATAGAAGATACCGATGTTGCCCGATCAACTCAGGAATCGGTTGACGCTATTCTAGATGCAATGAGTTGGCTTGGGCTTTCTTGTGATGAAGGCCCTTTTTATCAGTCTGATCGATTTGAACTGTACCGGCAGAAAGTCCAACAACTGTTAGATGAGGGTAAGGCCTATCGTTGTTATTGTACTGCTGAAGAACTCGATGCTAAGCGAGAAAAGGCTAAACAGGAAGGGCGGAAACCCAAATATGACGGCACTTGTCGCAACCGAACCGATCAACCTGATGAGCCCTGTGTCGTCAGGTTCAAACTTCCAGAAAATCGTAACGAGATAGCATTTGTCGACAAAATCAAAGGATCTATCAGTTTCCAAGCTGAAGAATTGGATGATCTGATTATTCAGCGTACCGATGGAACGCCAACTTACAATTTTGTTGTCGTGATTGACGATGCTGATATGAGCATCAATCTGGTTATCCGTGGCGATGATCATATCAACAATACGCCACGTCAGATTCTCCTCTATGAAGCATTGGGTTATGACGTTCCGGACTTTGCCCATGTGCCGATGATTCTTGGTTCTGACAAGAAGAGATTATCAAAGCGCCATGGTGCGACCTCAGTGATGGCCTATCAGGAAATGGGCTATCTGCCCGAAGCATTGGTCAATTATCTGGTGCGTCTGGGCTGGTCTTCAGGTGATGAAGAAATTTTCAGCATGGCTGATCTGATTGAAAAATTCAGCCTGGAAAATGTTGGCCGCTCGGCGGGAGTTTTTAATCCTGAAAAACTTCTATGGCTGAATAGCCATTACATCAAAACAGGAGATCCACAGCGGTTGGCTGAGTTACTGAAACCTTTTCTTGAACAAAAAGGGATCGATGTTAAAAAGGGGCCTGATCTTGTCGCGGTGGTGAAAAGTTTACAGGAGCGCGCTGCAACCCTGATTGAAATGGCAGATGGTGCCACCTTCTATTATTTTGATAAAGTTGAATATCAGGAAAAAGCAAAAACTAAATTCCTGAAATCAGAGCAAATGGATTTATTTGGGATTATTCTTGAAAAACTAGGAGCTTGTGCAGCATTTACTGAGGATCAACTTGAGCCTGCTTTTGCTGAGATTATGCAGGTGACCGAATTGAAATTCGGTAAAGTTGCCCAGCCCTTGCGGGTTGCTTTGACGGGAGGAACCGCGAGTCCAAGTATATATGAGGTTCTTCAGGTATTAGGTAAGGACGTTTCTTTGAAAAGGATTAGTCAGGCTCTAGATTCACTTGAAGGGTAGTTTGTATAGAAGAGTAAAGGCTCAGCTTGGCATCTATTGGCTGAGCCTTTCTATATGGAAATTACAATTGCTCTTTGATCCAATCATCCAATCGATCAGACACTTCCACGGGCATATCAATAAATCTTATTCCCATTCCCGGTTCAAAGGGGAGGTGAGTTCCATGTGGACGTTTCCATACCACCTCACAGCAGCAGCGAGCGGTCCCTTTTAGAGGTGCCGGTAGCTGAAATTCCAAGTCGATCTGCTCTCCAGCTTGAATCGGATTAGTCGTCGCAATAAACATCCCGCTTTTACTGATGTTTTTACTGTAGCCAAAAAAAGCAGGTCGCTCGCCATCAATGTGTACTTTTTGAATAATCAGTGGTGAGCGTAAATTTTTTCTTGAATCAGCTGTTGGTCGATCCGTTTTACTTGTCATAAGTCCCTCAAATTATTAATGCCATACACGATATTCTATCTTTCATTGTGATGCAATGATGAAATTTACACAAATTAAGTCAATAAATCTCGAAACTGTTCGAGATTTATTGACAAATGCATTATTTAATCTAAACTCGAACGGAGTCGAGATTTATTCAGGAGGTCTTTATGGTAGGGATCAGAGAACAAAAAAAGCTCGAAACAAAACAGGCAATCCAGGCTGCTGCAGTTAAGTTATTTGCAGAAAAGGGATTTGAACAGACCAGTATTGAGGATATTGCAAAAGAAGCATCCATTGGGAAAACCACCGTTTACGGTTATTTTTCAACCAAAAATGATATTTTTATCAGCTATTGTGATGAAGAGCTTGATTATGCTTTTAAACAGTTACAGTCAGATGACGGTACCGAAAAGCCATTAATTGACCTACTGGTTGATTTTTTCATGATTAAATTTACTTTTGTAACAAAAAATCGGGAATTTGGCCGTCAGATGTTGCGGGAGATGGTTTTCCCCGGGGAGATCAATGAGAAGGCTAAGGTTCACGATCAACGTTACTTCGATATTATGGAAGGATATTTCAGGACAGCTCAAGAAAGAGGTGAAATTTCGAGTGAACCTGAGATGTTTCATCTCTTTGGTCATTTCTTTTCGATTTATCTGGGGCTTCTTGCTGGTTGGTATACCGGTTACCTGGATTCATTATCTGAGGCTGAAGAAGGGATGCGCACTCTGTTCAATCAGGCAATAGGAGGAATTGTAAAATGAGAAAGAAAATATCATTTTCCTTTTTGTTTCTCATCTGTTTTTTTTCGGCTGTTGCGCAAGCGTCGAACCATAATCCACGGACTATGCGTGATCTGATCGCCTTGGGTTTGGAAACTAACCTTGGATTACAGATTGAAATGATTAATATTTCACAAGGATCTGCCGCTATTGAAATAGAAAAATCGGTATTTGACAGTGAACTTTTTGCTGCAACCGGATATGACCGTTCATCTACACCTTTTGCCTCGAGTTTCAGCTCTGCAGATGCGAGTAACTCAGAAAAAATTTCAGCCCAAGTCGGAATCAGCAAATATTTTGAAACCGGGCTGACCACATCGTTGTCACTAAACTCTGAATGGGTTTCCGATAATGATTACAGTAATAATCTTGATCCCCACTACCGTACCGCCTTGTTGGTGGACTTGAATCAACCACTGTTACGTGATCTCGGCACCTCAATCAACACAACTAAACTGGAAATATCCCGGAACCAACGACGGCAGACATCTTTAGCTTATCTTTTGCAGGCGCAAAATTTAATTCTGCAATTGGAGGCAGCTGCACGACAGGTTGCGGGAGAGTCTGAAATAGTCCGCTTGCGCCAGGAAGCGCTGGAATTAGCGAACGATCTTTACAGCGCTAATCAGAAGCGTTTTAACGTGGGGGTCATCCCTGTTTCAGAGGTGCAAGAAGCTGAAACAGCACAGGCGGATCGACATCTCAGCTTATCTTTTGCAAAACAAAGTAAGGACCTATTATTGGAAGAACTGAATCGACAATTAAATCACACTCTTTCGGATAGTTTCAAACCTGAAAGTCTGGTTGACTCAGGTCTTGTTATCGATGCGGTTAAATATCCTGATTTTCCTCAACTCTTTGAATCTGCACGGATGAAACGGTTGGAACTAAAAATCAATGATTACGTAATGAAAAATGATTCCTTGCAGCAAAACTATTTACGCAATCAATTAAAGCCACAGCTTGATCTTAAATTACAAGCCGGCATTAATGGTCTTTCCGGAGATGAGAGAGCCACTGCTCCTGACAGTCGCTATTCAGGTTCCTGGTTAAATTCATTCGGAAGTATGGGTGAAGCTGACGGATATCAATGGAGTGCCGGGTTGCAGTTTTCCATGCCGCTTGGCAACCGTTCTGCTAAGTCCCGCTATCGGCAGTCAGAACTACAATTGAAACAAGATCATTACCACCAGCAAGATTTGGAAGCTGTTTTGAAAAGTGATTTATTACAACAGCAAATCAACATTGCTCATACTCTTGAACAGTTTGAGATTGCTGAACGTTTTGCAGCACTGGCAAAAAAAACGCTGCAACAGGAACAGCGCCGCCTGGAAGAGGGACTATCTAATACCTTCAGAATCATTTCTTTCCAAAGTAAAATGATAGAAGCAAAGATAGACCGCATAAATGCCCTGACGCGTTATCATTTGGCGTTGGCTCAAATGGAATTTGTACGCGGAAATATTCTTGAGCGTCATGGGATTATCCTGACCACCAATAATGAGGAGTTAAGCCTTGAAAACATATAAACCGCCTGTCCTGATAATCCTCCTTGGATTATTAAGTTTCTGTCTTCTGTCAGCTTGTAGTCGTCAGGAAGAGAGTGCTGCACAGTCAACGACCAAGCCTGAAAAAGTCGTGCCGGTAACCATAGAACAGGTTGTCCTGGCTGATTTAACTGAAACCTTTACCCTTCCGGCAAGTCTGGAAGCCTGGGAAGATTTATCTCTGTCTGCTGAAATTGCCGGGTCGGTTCAACGGATTCATTTCAAAGAGGGTGATCGGGTTCAGTCTAACGACATCTTATTGGAAATCGATCCCGAAACGATCAAAAGTTATCTGCATCGAGATCAGCAGAATGTTGAAGTTATAGAGCGAAAATTTAAACGTTATCAGAAACTGGAAGCTGAGGGATTGGTCAGTAAACAAGAACTGGATGATCTAGAAAATGGCTTGACTGCTGCTAATGCAGCATTGGAAACAACAAAACTACAGTTGGAAAAAAGTTTTCCGCGGGCACCGGTAAGCGGTATTGTTGATCGCCTTTATGTTGATCGTGGTGAATATGTCGATCCGGGTAAACCGTTATTAAGACTGGTACAGGTCGAAAAACTTAAAGTCATAGCTGATGTGCCGGAAAAAGATGTGCCGTTCCTTAAAGTAGGACAGCAGGTAGAGATTGTTCCGGCATCGATCAATACCCAACCTTCTGCACCTATCTCTGGAGTTATTGAACAGATCGCGTTTTCTGCAAATAATACCACTCGGACTTATCGGACTAAAATTGTGATTAACAATAGTTCTGGCAAACTTCGATCAGGGATGATTGTTCGCGCAAAATTTGTCAGACAACAATTAGAGCAGGTGATTTCAATCCCTCTTTATGCAGTCATGGACCGGGATGGTGAAAAAATTGTCTTTCTTGCCAAAAATGGTCAGGCTCGGAAAGTTAATGTCATTATCGGGAGTTCTCTTGGCCAGCGAGTGGTCGTTGAACAGGGCTTGTCCGCTAATCAGTCTCTTATTGTCACAGGGCAACAACTCTTGATCGATGGTGCCAAAATTGAAGTGGGAGAAAATTAAGCGATGCTGATTTCAAACGCATCAATCGATCGACGCAGTACGGTTTTTGCGCTAATGCTGATCATCCTGATTGTCGGTATTTACAGCTACATTGTTTTACCGCGTGAATCGACTCCTGATATTACCGTTCCTTACGTTCTGGTGGTCACACCCTACGAAGGGGTGACGCCGGATGACATTGAAAGTCTCATCACTTACCCGATTGAACGTAAACTAAAAGGGCTTAAGGATGTAGAGAAGATCAGCTCGGTCAGCGCTGAAGGCTCTTCGATGATCACTATCGAATTTGTCCCTGATGTCAACATTGATAATGCCCTGCAGTGGGTCAGGGATAAGGTTGATCAGGCCAAAGGCGATTTACCTAAAGATCTGGAAAACGACCCATCTGTGCTGGAAATCAATTTATCTGAGTTTCCGATTCTGATGGTCGCCGTCTCTGGAGAAGTTGACGAAACGATCCTCAAAGCGGTCGGGGAAAAACTGGAAGAACGGATAGAAGAAATATCTGGAGTCCTTGACGTCGTCTTGACCGGTGGTCGACAACGGGAGATCAGGGTCGAATTTGATCCAGACCGTCTCTATGCTTATCGTATCTCACTGAGTGAAATTGTGCAGGCGATCCGGCAGGAAAATGTCAATATTCCCGGCGGAAGTATTGATATCGGACAGGGAAAATATCTGCTGCGCATACCGGGAGAATTTTCTAACCCGGATGAAATTGACAATCTTGTTCTGACTGAACGGGATGGGCAGGTTATCTATTTTAAAGATGTTGCCCGGATTGTTGATTCTTTTGAGGATCGTACCAGTTATGCGCGCCTCAATGGCAATCAGAGTGTCTCACTTGCGATTAAAAAAAGAACCGGTGCCAATATTATTGAAGTGGCTGATCGGGTTTTTGCTTTACTCGCATCTGCTGATGAACTCGTCCCACAGGGAATTGACCTGTCGGTTACATTTAATCAGTCCAAAGATATCCGCCGGATGGTTTCGGAGCTGGAAAATAATATTATCACCGGTCTGATTCTGGTTGTCCTCGTCCTGTTTATGTTCCTTGGCCTACGTAATTCCATATTTGTCGCCATTGCGATTCCTTTTTCGATGCTTCTCTCTTTTGCGGTGCTGCAATTATTGGGCATTACTCTCAACATGGTCGTGCTATTCAGTTTAATTCTGGCGTTAGGGATGCTGGTCGATAATGCAATTGTTATCGTCGAAAATATTTATCGGCACATGCAAGATGGCTACCCGGGAGTAGAAGCTGCCAAAATAGCGGTAGCAGAAGTTGGTTGGCCGGTGATCAGTTCAACTGCAACAACACTCTGCGCATTTTTCCCGATGACATTCTGGCCGGGTATTATGGGTGAATTCATGATGTTTCTGCCGTTGACGCTGATTATCACCCTGTCGGCATCCTTGTTTGTTGCATTAATAATTAACCCGACGATCTGTGGTCATTTCATGTCGCTGGGCAAGAAAAGCGACCAGAGTGAAAAAGCACCAAGCAAAATCATTCAATGGTACAGGGTCATTCTTGAATATGCGCTGAAGCAGCGGTTGTTGGTTGTTGTTGCCTCTTTTCTACTGTTGTTTGGGATCGGTGCTGCTTACGCAGTGTTAGGACATGGGGTTGAACTGTTCCCTGATATGCAACCGAATCTCGCCTTTGTTGAAATCAAGGCTCCCGAAGGGGCAAATCTTGCTGCCAGCAATACGTTGTCTCGACAAGTCGAGGCATTTGCTGTCGCAGAAGGTGATATTCGTCATGTCGTCGCTGAAATTGGTGTTTCAGGGAGCGATCGAGGTGGTGGTAGCGCCCAGTCAAATCTGAGTAAAATATCTCTTGATTTCATTGAACGGCAAGATCGAAAAGAAGATTCCCGCGATGTTCTGGACAGGATCAGAACTGCTCTTGGACCAATATCCGGGGCTGAATTTAAAGTTGAAAAGCAGGAAGAGGGGCCACCGACCGGCCCGCCGGTGAGTGTTGAAATCAGTGGTGACAAAATTGAGATTCTCGACCAGCTGGTCACAGAGACTCGACGGAGGATTAAAGATGTCACTGGTTTGGTTGATTTGAAAGATAATTTTTCTAAAGCTAAACCAGAAATTCGGATAGACGTAGATCGCGAAAAAGCGAGTTTACTGAAGCTTTCAACTGCTGACATTTCAGAGATGGTAAAAGCAGCAATCAGTGGGACAAAGTTGGGAGTGTATCGCGAAGGGGAAGACGAATATGACATTATTGCCCGCATGCCAGCAGAACGACGTACTTCGGTTGCTGACATCAACAACCTCCTTATTCCGTCGGCAGATGGTTCTCCAATTCCATTATCTACCGTTGCGCAGGTTAAGCTTGGTGCAGGGTTTGGTTCTATTCGTCATATTGACCAGAAACGGGTTGTGACGGTCTCAGCTGAAACCTTTGGCCGGAACAGCAACGAAGTCCTCCTGGAAGTGCAGGAACGCCTGGCCTCCATGCAACTTCCTTCCGGTTACCAGATCAATTATTCCGGAGAACAGGAAGAACAACAAAAAGCATCGGCATTTCTATCCAAAGCCTTCATCGGAGCAATTTTGCTGATCATGTTGGTGCTGATTACGCAATTTAATTCCGTTCTGCAGACCTTGATTGTCATGACTTCCGTTTTACTCTCTTTAACGGGAGTGTTCCTTGGCCTGATGATTACCGCAACCCCGTTTGGAATCATCATGACTGGAATAGGGGTCATTTCGCTCGCTGGAGTGGTTGTTAATAATGCGATTGTTCTGATCGACTATATCAATCAATTGGTTAAAGAGGGGATGGAATTGAATGCGGCGTTGATACGTGCCGGTACGGTACGTTTTCGACCAGTGCTGTTGACCGCA
>JASJGT010000199.1:0-4626 GCA_033791405.1 Desulfuromusa sp. | reverse complement strand
CATGAAAATGACCGGGAAGGACTGGAAAGGCTTATACGATATTGTGCCCGTCCTCCATTTGCACTGGAGCGAATAAAAAAACAAACTGATGGCAGCATCATTTATCAACTGAACAAACCTTTAGTCAATGGCCAAAGCTTCCGCATCCTGCTCACGCCCCTTACCTACATGTAGGCAAAGCAACTGAACCTCCTATCATATCAACTGCTCGTGGGCTACCAGGTTGGGATGATTACAATCAGGAACAATCGAGTGATGAGGTGGACGAACAATCCATACCAGATTTTGAGTTCAATCAACGTGTTTCCTGGTGAGTGTTTCAATACATACACCATTTTTTGACCATACTGAAATTTTCCGAATTTTGACTCACTTCTTCTGGATTTTCTGTCACCAATTACCTGATTTAAAACATCAAAATGTTACAATTTTCGATTTATAGATTGAAAAGTATCATTGAATTGCCTATCCTTCATAGGGGCTATTTGGCTGGGGTTGTCTACCGATGGTTTGAATCTGAGAAAAATGCCTAAACAAAGCAAATGAGGTATTGTCGTCGACTGTGCCGTAAGGGTGCCTATATGCGTTCCCACGCTGGAGCGTGGGAACGCGTATCAAGCAACTTCTCACGCCGCCTGTCGGCTAGGAAGGTTGGCTATCGACTGAATGTTTCTGAGGTCCTGATGAAGGACGGTATCTCCCCTATCATCAATGGCAAAAGGGAATGACCACTTTATTCCTCTCAGTGTGAGGCAATGCTTGCGTGTCAAGTGATGGGTAAAGGTATGCCTCTAACTCTCGGTGTTCTCTGTGGTTTAAGAAACAAATAAAAGTTACATCACATCGAAGCTACATTCGTTGACCTGCTTAACGCCAACGGGAACATTCGGAATGCCACCAGTCTCGACTATTGATCACGTTATTAAAAGTGCGAGCATGCATTGATTTTCAAAAGTTGTTGTCCCTGGTAAATAACGGCTAGTATGACTTCTCAATGAGCTGCAAATGTTGTTGCCGCCTTTTCGGCCAGGGGTATGGAGAATTTTGTATCCAGCCAACACGAACCCTGGTTGTTGCAAGACGGCTTTTACCGTAAGCGATATCTTTTGGAGGTTGGAGGAAGTATGCACCGAAATCTGCTCTGTTTTGCGATCCTGTTTTCTTCATTTATTTCACTGAACCCGGCATTTTCGGCTGAAATAAAAGTAGGTGTTCTTGGCCATCGTTCCGATAGCCTTGAGATGTGGAGCCCGCTGGTTCAATACCTGTCGGAGGCTCTGCCCCATGATACCGTGAGTATCAAACTCTACGACAATCAAACCTTAGATATGGCCGTTCGTGACTCTGAAATTGATTTTGTACTGACCAATCCGGGGGCGTATATTGGGCTGGAATACAACTATGGCATCACCCGCATTGCTACCCTTAAAAACCTGCGTCAGGGCAGTCCCTATACTCAGTTCGGTTCAGTTCTTTTCACCTTGAAAGACCGGGATGATATTAACAACTTGTCTGATCTTAAAGGGAAATCTTTTGCAGCGGTCGCAAAAACAGCATTCGGCGGTTTTTTGATTGGGGCAAGGGAGCTGAAAGACGCAGGCGTTGACCCTTTTTCTGATCTTGCGCAATTGCACTTCACCGGGCTTCCGCAGGGGAAAATCATTACGGCTGTCGCAAATGGCAAGGTAGATGCTGGTGTGGTGCGAACCGATACCCTTGAGCGCCTCAATTCTGCCGGTAAAATAAATATAAACGATTTTAAGGTATTGAACCAAAAACAGGCTGATGGTTTTCCTTTTCTTTTGAGCAGCAGATTGTACCCTGAGTGGCCATTTGCTAAAGCTAAGCACACCTCTGACAAGTTGGCAAAAGAAGTTGTTATCGCGCTTTTACAACTGCCGGAAGGGAGCCTTGTGGCGAAAGCCGCCAAATCGGCGGGATGGACCGTTCCTCTTGATTATTCTCCTGTACATCAACTGTATCAAGAACTTCATGCAGGACCTTATGTCGATTATGGCAGGATAAGCATGGCTGACATCCTGAAGATTTATTGGCATTGGGTTGTTATTACTATCGCTATTCTGTTGATTCTTACATTAAATACATTCTATGTGTATCGTCTCAATAAAAGTTTGCGTGAGTCACAGGTAAAACTCATGTCGACAGCAGAAACACTTGAAAGGTCCAATAAACAGCTTGAAACATTGTCTTCTCAGGATGGACTGACGCAACTGGCTAATCGCCGTTTTTTTAATGATCAGCTTGGCAGTGAGTGGAGCCGGGCAATCAGAAATAAAAAACCTATTTCACTTTTGATGTGCGATATTGATTACTTTAAACTCTTAAATGATAGCCGTGGACATCTTGAGGGAGATCAATGCTTAAAAGAAGTAGCGAAGATACTCACAAATATACCCCTGCGATCAGCTGATATTGTTGCAAGGTATGGTGGGGAAGAATTTGTACTCCTTTTGCCTGAGACCGATCTGGATGGTGCAATCAACATTTCAGGGCAAGTTCATGAAAATTTAGTGGCATTGAGCTACCCACATGATAAATCGCCAATTCGCAACCATGTGACTGTCAGTATTGGTCTGACAAGCATTGTGCCGCAGCAAAACAGCCCTGTTGAAGTCCTCATATCACAAGCAGACCAAGCGCTTTATGCCGCCAAGGAAAAGGGGCGAAACCGAACTGAAATTTTTACGGATCAAGATAGCTCTCTGTAGATAATCCTACCAGTTGCATAAATTATTTACTAATGCAGACCGTATTGGCTACAAATGGTTAGAAAGACCATTCTGGGATCGACGGCTAGCTATTCTTGAAGAATTAGCTGACCTATGAGGGTGGGCAATGCCCACCCTAGCTGATTTTCTGGAATTCAACCAGACATCAATAACATCAGGATGAGCGGTAATCGACAAGCCCCGGGTTGTCTTTCACACCGATCAGTTTAGGCGTATTGAGTTTCTTGATCTTCACCGTCTTCTGGTCGCGTACCTTGCCAGCCTTCACATCCAGATCCATGACGACGAGAAACTTGCCGTTGGAGCCGGCGTTGGTGACCAGGGTCTTGTCAGCGGGATTCTTGACCACCGTGGGCGCCGGTATGCCATCGTGGGTATGGCCGCCAAAGATCGCATCGATGCCACTGATCCGGGAGGCCATCTTCAGGTCCACATCCATACCATTGTGGGAGATGACCTCCTCATCCAGGTAGGTGAATTCCCAGTGTCCGGTCATCACATCCACCCCAAGCAGGTTGCAGGCTCCCACCATATCCTTGCCACGAGTAGTGCCGGAACCCTGCCAGGTATCACCGCCATCCAACAACAGACTGTTGCCGGGGCCGCGATCATCACGGATTCGTTTCACCAGGGTCTGCAGATGAGCAAATCCACCTAACCTTACCAAACTTACCCGCCGCCGATGCGAAGTTCAGATAGCTTAAGGCATGGACCTCGATGCTGCCTGGAGCCATACCGAAATGCTTCAGCAGTTTGGTACCCACCAGATGCGGGGCTTTATTAAAGACATATCCCAGACCCATATTGACGTTGGGTTCGCGAAAATAGATAGGGTTCAGCTGGGCATGACTGTCGGTGAAATGCAGCAGAGAAACATTGCCAAACTTGGGAATCACATACAGAACAGGCTACAGCCAGCCCGGCGGACTCCAGGAGTAACGTTGCGCACCTCTGCGTCATCATCAACGACGAAAACAGTGGGGGTATGTTTTTCCATGGCTTCAGGAATCCTGATGCAAGGGTAGAAAGAAAGAGAATTCCGCTCACCCCCGGTGGGGTTTGTAAAAGCGAGTTTACCACCATGCGCCTCGATGATCCCATTGCTGATGGAGAGACCCAGCCCCATGACATCCGGCTTGCTGGTGATAAATGAATGGGTCGAACAGTTGATCGATCAGCTCAGGTTTAAGGCCAGGTCCGTTGTCCCGAGCATATTTATCAAAGACTTATGATTAACTTGGTGAGTTGTTAAATTCAACTGGTGGTACTTTTTGTGGTACTTTGGTGTTTTGAACACTAAATTATCAAGGAAAATAATTACACTTGGAAGAATGATTCAAAGGCGATGAATTTGCACAATTTGTCCTTACCCAACACTTCAAAGACTCAAATCTAACCAACGAAGAGAAAATCGAACAAGTCAGTTCGTCAATTGAAGAATTCTCAATGGCACTGGACTACTTCAAATTAAATGCTGGTGTTATCAATAAGCATTGAGTTTATTTCCCCCACGCTCTTTATTATTCAGCAGAAAGCAAGTCAATTAAAGAAACAGAAAGTGCGATAGCAATCTTCTCCATGTTATCAATAGCAATATTTCTTTCACACCTTTCAACAGAGCCAATATAAGTTCGGTGCAAACCTGTCAATATGGCTGCTTCGTGGTAATTGCAGACACTCAGTGTGAATGTAGAATTCCGACTCATGGTAACAATATTAGCCCTGCTTAATGCTGTCGGTATTGACCTATACCAGACATTCACACAAATGAGATTGATTATCAAGAATACCTAAACCGGCAATTTCATACTCATATTTTAATAGAAAAGATGAGCACAATACACTTGAAAAAGCTTCAACATGGTATTACTATTAC
>JASJGT010000198.1:0-5776 GCA_033791405.1 Desulfuromusa sp. | reverse complement strand
ATACCGTATTGACGGTTTTTGCATTACCTGCTGCCAGGGCTAGACCCAGACCATCAACAACAACTGATTCCGGAAATTGCTGACAGATCTTCTGCGCCAGATTTTCTGGATAGGATTGCACCCCACGGGCAACTTCCGGTGGAGAAATCTTCCAGTCAGTGACAACAACTCGTCCGTTTTTACGCAATAAGGGTAAATAACGACACGTTTCTAGAAGTTCAAAACTGAACAGGATATCAACTTCACCTTCCGGGATAATTGAGGAATAAACCTTTTCCCCGTAACGGACATGGGAAACTACACTACCACCCCGCTGTGACATGCCGTGAATCTCATTTTTTTTAACATCCAACCCAGCCATGAGCATCACTTCAGAGATAACTTCACTGGCTAGAAGAATCCCCTGCCCCCCGACACCTGCTAACAAAATATTATTTACTTTACTCATGACTTATCACCACATTCCTGAAAGGCATCGAATTTACAGGTTTGCAGGCAAACCTTACAACCAGTACAAATAATTGAGTCAACGACCGATTTTTTCTTCTCTGCATCCCAGACGATTGCCGGACAACCAATCTGCAGACAGGCCCGACAGCCGGTACACTTATCGTGATCCACAAACAAAGGGGGACGTGGAATCGGATTATCACGCGGCACCAACATACACGGTCTGGTGGTTATGATGACGGAAACTTCCGGTCGTGCCATCTCTGCGCGGATCACCTTGCCGGTCAGTGCCAGGTCGTAGGGGTCGAGAATGGTCACGTGTTTCACCCCGACAGCACGACAGAGTTGTTCCAGATCAACCCGAGGGGCTTCTAACTCATTCAGCTGATAACCTGAGGTTGGATTTTCCTGACGTCCGGTCATGGCGGTAATACGATTATCCAGAATGATCAGGGTTGATGTCGATTTATTGTAAACCATATCCATCAGGCCATTGATTCCGGTATGGAGGAAGGTTGAATCTCCAATCACTGCGACAACTTTTTGCCGTTCCTGTTCGGGTAAAACTTTACTGATTCCTGTGGCGATGCCGACACTGGCACCCATACAAATACATGTATCCATTGCTGACAGGGGCGGCATAAAACCAAGGGTATAACAGCCAATATCTCCGCTAACATAGGCTTTTGCCTTTTTCAGCGCATAAAAAACTCCACGGTGCGGACAACCTGGACACATGCTTGGTGGCCGCGGCGGCAGGTCAGCTGAAGTGTCCTCGGTTGGGGCATCCTGATCAAACAGTTGCATCTTGATTCGCCCAGGGGTTAACTCACCACAAAGAGAGAGTTTATCTTTGCCGATAACTTCAATCCCCATTGCTCGAACCTGCTCTTCAATAAAGGGATCCAATTCTTCAATCACATAGATGGTTTTATAGTTGGCAGCAAAATCCCGGATCATTTGCTTGGCCAGGGGATAGACCATTCCCAGCTTCAGCACATCAGCATCCGGCATAGTTTCTTTAACGTATTGATAAGAGACACCGGAGGTAATAACACCAACTTCACCAGTCCCTTTCTCTACTCGGTTAAACGACTGCTGACAAGCCCATTTTTCCAGATCCAGAGTACGTTGTTCGATAATCGGATGAAGCTTACGGGCATTTCCAGGCAGCATCACCAGCTTGGCGGGATTACGTTCCAGTTTAGGTGCTGGAATTTCAGTTGGACGTTCTCCCAAAATTACAGCAGACTTGGAATGAGAAATTCTTGTCGTGCTACGTAAAAAGACCGGCGTATCAAACTGCTCACTGATCTCGAAAGCTAACTTGGTATAATCCAGAGCCTCCTGACTGTCAGCCGGTTCCATCATCGGAACTTTAGCAAATTTGGCAAAATTGCGATTATCCTGCTCGTTTTGCGATGAATGCAATTCTGGATCATCAGCTGTAACCAGCACCAGCCCACCACACACTCCGGTATAGGCAAGGGTAAAGAGTGGATCGGCAGCGACGTTAACTCCAACATGTTTCATCGCAACCAGAGCCCTGGCCCCACCAAAACAAGCACCGATACCAACCTCTAAAGCAACCTTTTCATTCGGCGCCCAAGAGGCATCAATTTCCTGATACTGAGTGATATTTTCCAATATTTCGGTACTTGGCGTGCCAGGATAGGCACAAGCAACCAGGGCCCCTGCTTCGTAGGTGCCACGGGCAATAGCCTCATTGCCGGAAAGTAGAACTTTTTTCATAACAACCCTTGAATAGATAAAATAGTTAAATAGGACGAATCAAGATAAACACCGGGGATAATAGGCAATTGTCAGGAACCTGTCAAACGGAGCATAACACCTTCCAACAGGCCGGAATCAGAAACCCTGATCGTTGGAAACTGAAATTGCTTCATCAGGGTCAATAATATCTGCAAACCGGGAAGAATCAGGTCGCCGCGACCCTTTTCCATCCCGATTAAATTCTCCCTTTCTGAGCTAGACAGAACCTCCAGTTTTAATTGAAGTTTTTCTAGCCAAACTATTGATAGTTCACAATTATTTATAAATGAGGTGTTATACTTTTTCAGCCGTAGATATATTGCTGCCAGAGTTGTAATGGTACCTGCGGTTCCAATCAGCTGATAATTTCTGTCAGATAAACCGTGCAGCTTGAGACTCTCAAGAAATTTTAAAATGGTGGCATCAATTTGCTGCTGCCTCTCCGCGGCTGAAAAACAATCCTCACACAGTCTGACAACACCAAGTGGATAACTTTTCTGCAAAAGAATTTTCCCGTTAACGATACAGATCAGCTCAGTACTTCCACCACCTATATCAATCACGATAACAGATTCGGGAAGCGGATCAATAACAGACAAAACTCCCAGAGACGTTAACAGAGCCTCTTCTTCCCCCCCTATAACTTCAATTTTTAAATCTATTGTAGCAAGGGCACGATCAAGAAAAGCTTGTCGGTTTTTTGCACTCCGTAGTGCTGCGGTACCAACCGCCCTGACCTGTTCAACATCATGTTCTGAAATAACTTTTTTGAATGCTTCCAGCGTTATTAAAGTTCTCTCTATCGCTGTTTCATCTAAGCCGATTTGAACAGAAAAATTCCCGGACAGTCGGGTTATTTCACGATAATACTGATACGGTAAAATTGTGTTGTCACGAACATCTCCTAGCAACATCCTGAGGGTGTTACTGCCAATATCAATTGCTGCATACATCTACTTTCCCCCAACAAGAGCCTCAGAGACATTGTAAGTATGATCACCAATTTTTTCATAACTATGTAACATATCGAGAAATATGAGACCGGGCTGCACCGCGCATTCACCAGTATTCAAGCGGGCAATATGGTTCATTCTGAGAGTCACTTCCAGCTCATCAATAGCATCTTCATATTCAATTGCTTTTGCACTGATTGTTTTATCATCGTTTTCCATTGCATCAATGATAAATTGAAGAAATTCTTGAGATTTATCAGCGATGCTAACAACTTCATTGTTGCCCATATACGAAAATGAAATTTTGCCCTCAGTTTTACGCATCCCGAGAGTCCAGAGATTCTCACAGTGGTCACCAATCCGTTCAAGATCATTGACTATATTCATCAAAGAACCAAGTGATTCTGACGTTTCTGGTGAGATTGATTTTTGCGATAATTTAACCAGAAAATCCATAATTTCCCGTTGCAGAATATTAACCAGATCCTCTTTTTTCTCCAGAACATGAATTCTTTTGAAATCACTATCTTCCAAAAACTGACTGGTTTCTTCAAGCATCTCCAGAGCGACCTGTGCCATTCGCTTGGTTTCACGGCGTGCCTGCCCAATGGCAACAGGCGGTGTGTTTAAGACCCGATCATCGATAAACTTGACCCGCTGAGTTTCTATATCATCCTCACCACGAATAATCAGGGTTGAAAACTTGGCCAGAAGACCAATTAATGGAAGAAAGATAATGGTATTGATGACATTAAACAGGGTATGAGCGTTAGCAATATACCGAGCGATATAGGGTTTATCTCCTATTTCACCAGCAAAACTAGTCGCTTGGGCTTGTGTCTGAATGACAAAATCGGCATCTCCCGGGGTGATAAAAGTTACAAGTTTCAGAAAAACCGGCATCAATAGCAGCATGTAGATAACCCCGAGGGTGTTAAATAAAAAATGGCAAAAGGCGGTCCTTTTTGCCGCTCGATTGGTTCCGATTGCTGCAATATTGGTCGTAATTGTCGTCCCAATATTTTCACCCAGGATCAGAGCAACACTGGCTTCAAAAGATATCAGCCCGGAACTTGCCAGAGCCAGGGTAATACCAATGGTTGCACTACTGCTCTGGACAATCACCGTAACTAGAGCCCCGATTAAAACACCGAGCAACTTATAATCACCTACCAACATGAACAGTTGCCTGAAATCATCACTGGCTTTTAAGGGGTTAAATCCATGTTTCATGGTTGCAAGACCAAAAAAAAGCAGTCCAAAACCAAGAATGATTTCACCAGTAAAAATATATTTTTTATTTTTACTGAAGAGCTTGAGGGCGGCGCCAAGTCCGATCGCCGGGAGGGCATATTGGGTAATGTTGAAAGCGATTAACTGTGCAGTAATTGTCGTACCAATATTTGCTCCGAGCACGACCCCAATTGATTGAACCAGAGATAACAACCCGGCATTAACAAATCCGACGACCATAACGGTTGTTGCGCTTGAAGATTGAATGAGTGCCGTGACTGCAATTCCGACTAAAGCACCGATAAGCCGGTTATTGGTGAGTGCCGCCAGAATTTTGCGCATTTTACCACCGGCAATTTTCTGTAAACCTTCCGACATGATTTTCATGCCGAACAGAAACATTCCCAGTCCACCCAAAAATCCAAAGATTAATTGTTGATTTAATAAATCAGACATGATCCCTCCAAAGCACTGAAATTACAAATACTTAGGAAAAGGAGATTGCAAACTTTAATAACTGTTGTACGTAGAGATAATATAACGCGAGTCAGGTTTTAACAACAAAAAAGCCGGCTGATAAGTAGCCGACTTAATAAAAAACTCTTTAAAAAAATATCAAAATTATCGAACTAAACTTGCCGTAAGCATCGTCCGGTAAGCGTTTTTTGCGCGACGGATTCGGCTACTGAAAATTCTGACAATATTCAAGGTCAGTTGCATACCAAGGCGTGGTTGTTCGCTTACAAGAATGTTGAAATTCTCTCGACTCAAACTATAAAGGACTGCATCTTTGGAAATTCTAGCCGTAGCAGAGCGATTTCCGCCATCAATAACAGCCATCTCACCAAAAACATCACCAGCACCCAACGCAATCAGCTCCTGTTCATCAGCTTCTGCCAACATTTGAGATATCTTCACGCTCCCCTGCTTCACCAGATAAAGGGCTTCCCCGGGCATGTTCTCAATAAAAACTGTCTTCCCCTCTCGCACCTGACTCAAGGTAAAAATAGAGCTGAGATACTCAATCTCTTTCGTTGCCAACCCTTTAAACAGGGGGCTTTTTGTCATATCAGAAAAATTGATTTGGCTCACACAGTTTCCCCCTTATCATAGTACTCTGTACACCTTAACTCTTCGTACCTTGCTTGTTCTTTTAAGCGTCAACTGCGTTGCGACTTCCGCTGTATAGCTCTGGCTATGCAGCGAAAATCACGCCTTGTTGACATGCAAAATCCCTACGCAATTTTACGAAGGTTTAAAATGTACAGAGTACTAAGTCCATTCCATCAGTTTTTATAATCTTCCACATAATTTAAATAATTCAGAGCAGACTGTTTAAGATCTGCAATCTCGCTATCAGTCAGATC
>JASJGT010000197.1:0-11575 GCA_033791405.1 Desulfuromusa sp. | reverse complement strand
CCTTTGGGTATATGTAAATCAATTTGATTCAATACATGGAGCTTACCGAACCACTTGTTCACACTTTTAAATTCTATCATTCTAGCTGGGATCCTTCCTTCTTAACTGTAATCAAGCTGTTTAAACTGAAGGTTTAAATCAACACTTTCAGACTTGTTTGCTGCTTTTACCTTGATATTGCCATTCTTTTTTCCAGATAATTGGATAGTAAAATCAGAGGGTATGAGATGGAATGTAGAGAATTCCTACCAGGGCAAAGACCATTAAGCCTTCTGGAATTCTGACGACAGTGACCCATCCCACCCTGGTCAATTCCATGACTCCGATAACAGATACAACTGAAGTATCCTTGATCAAAAGGACATACTGTCCCACCAATGGTGGCACAATCACTTTCATCGATTGAGGTAAAATCACCAGACGAAGCTGCTGAAGTTTAGACAACCCTGAAGAAGATGCAGACTCCCACTGCCCCTTGGGGATAGCATTAATGCCACTTGCAACAATTTCACAGATAAAAGCTGATCCCATAATGGCCATCGCCAGGATAGCAGCTGGGAAAGCCTCGAGTTGCAGTCCCCATTCTGGAAAAATAAAAAAGACGATAAAAATCTGCACCACAAAAGGAGTGCCGCGGGCAAAGGCAACATAGGCGCCAACAAGGCGCTTCAAAACAATATTGTTGCCAGATCGGATCATCCCAAGAATAAAACCAATCAGGGTGCAGAGAATCAGGCTGATAAAGGCAACCTTGGTAGTCATCCACAGACCCTTGAGAAAGAAAGGAAAGATCTCTACCAGACGACTGAAATAGAAGGCCATCATCTTAATATGCCTCCCTGAAAATCAGTTTACGCTGCGACCAGTCCGCAAGGGCTTTGAGACAGAAGTAAATACACATGTAAAAGAAGGCAACCGTCAAGAATGCTTCAGAAGGCATAAACCGTTCGGAGGTCATAGTTTGACCGCTGCGAGTCAACTCCATTACAGATATAAGTGAAAGCAGAGCTGTATCTTTGACCAGAACAATGGCCTGCCCCAGCAAAGGGGGGACTGTCACACCCAGAGCCTGTGGAAGAATAATAAAGCGCATTCGCTGAACATAATTCAAGCCCGAAGAGAGACCCGCTTCAATCTGTCCTTGATCAACAGAATTTATTCCAGCACGGATTATCTCCGCTATGTAAGCTCCTGAATTAAGCATTAATGCAATAATTCCAGTTTGGATCTCGGGAACTCTGATACCAAGTGTCGGAAGACCAAAATAGAGAAAATAGATTTGAACAAGAAGAGGTGTCGAGCGGATAACCTCAATATAAGCGATAACTGGGTATTTAAGAATTTTTATCCCTGAGATACGACAAGAACAGGCGATAATCCCGGTCATAAGGGCAAGAGCAAGTGCTACAATAGAAATTAAAAATGTAGATTTCAGACCATCCAGGAATAAGGGTAAGTATTCCAGAATAACCCTGAAATTAAAATTTTCCAGCATGCATTATCCAGTACCTAAAAGGTGAGTACGGAAGATTAGATCCGTACTCACCTGAGAAAAGTATCATTTAGACAGAGTTAGTGATCTTTTTTCCAATCAATTCCTTCCATCCAATAGGCAATGTTCTTGTCATAATCACCATTAGCTCTGACTGTTCCAAAGTAAAGGTTGATCCACTGCCACAAATTGACAGAATCAGGACGGACAGCAAAAGCAAGTGGGTCTTTTCCCTGACCAAGGCGCTTGTCGAGAAGACGAATGGAATTTGGTGGAAAATCTGGAAGCACGGTAAGAACCGCCAAGTCATCATTGACACCTGCATCAACATGCCCTGCTGTCAGAGCTTGGACGATCATCCGACCGCCACCTTTATAAGACTTGATCTTGGCGTTGGGCAGGTATTTTTTGGCGATGACTTCACCAGTTGAACCGAGGAGAACTCCCACAGTCACTTCTGGTTTGTTGACATCAGCAAGGGTCTGATAGTTGGCGCCGGTTTTGGTGAAAATACAGGGTTGTACAAAGATCCATGGATCGGTAAATGTAACTTTGAGAGCCCGCTTTAAAGTTGGAGTCATATCAGCAGCCAGAATGTCGGCTTTTCCAGACAACAAGGCAGGAATCAGGCCATCCCAATCGTAATCAAGAATTTTCAACTTGACTCCCATGGCATCAGCCATTCCCTGAGTAAAATCAACCATTGAACCTGCTTGATTACCGTGTTTATCAACAAATGCATAAGGTGCGGCACCAGATTGAACGGCAACACGAAGCTCGCCGCGTTTGATGATCTCATCCAGATTGCTGGCAAAGCTGCTACCGGCAAAAAAGACCGTCAGCACTAGAGCAAGAACGATTGAAATAATTTTTGTCTGTTTCATCTGTTTCTCCTCATTTAGGTTTTGCTTGTTTAGAACAAGCGGTTGATGATCTGTACTCATATTCTTAACTCGATTAAATATCGAATTTAATTCCCTGAGCTAATGGCAGGGTTTTGCCATAGTTAATCGTATTGGTTTGGCGTCGCATATAGGCTTTCCAGGCATCGGAACCTGATTCACGCCCCCCCCCGGTTTCTTTTTCGCCACCAAAAGCTCCGCCAATTTCTGCACCGGAGGTGCCGATATTGACGTTGGCAATGCCACAATCGGAACCAGCACAGGAGAGAAACTCTTCAGCTTCAAGTAAATTCTGGGAGAAAATTGCCGATGATAGACCCTGAACAACTCCGTTGTGGAGTGCGATGGCGTTGTCGACTTCACCCTCGTATTTGATCAAGTAGAGGATTGGTGCGAAGGTTTCTTCCTGAACAATTTCGTAGTGATTCTCTGCTTCAACTACGGCCGGGGTGATGTAGCAGCCCGATTCATAGCCTTTGCCTTCTAGCAGGTCTCCGCCATAAATAACTTTTCCACCTTCTTCTTCTGCACGCACCAGAGCCCTTTTGAATTCTCCGACAGCGATTTTATCAATCAGCGGGCCAACGTGATTATTTTCATCAAGGGGGTCACCGATCTTCAGGCCGCTATAGGCTTTAACTATGGTTGCTTTGACTTTGTCGTAAATCGACTCATGGATAATAAGACGCCGGGTTGAGGTGCAGCGTTGTCCGGCGGTACCGACAGCACCAAAAACGATGGCTGGCAATGCCATTTTCATATCGGCATTAGGGGTCAGGATAATGGCATTGTTACCACCGAGTTCAAGGATCGCTTTGCCAAAGCGTTTGGCAATAATCTGAGCACCATGGCGACCGACTTCGGTGGAGCCGGTGATTGAAATCAAGGGGACCCGTTTGTCGTTAAGGAGTTTTTCACCAACGGATGATCCACGACCGACGATGAGGTTGAAGAGACCTTCGGGAAGATCGTTAGCTTTGATAACTTCAGCCAGAATATTCTGCACAGCGATAGCGGTCAGAGGAACCTTAGATGAAGGTTTCCACAGGTTGGTGTTGCCACAAACAGCTGCAATCATGGCATTCCATGACCAGACAGCGACAGGAAAGTTAAAGGCGCTGATGGTACCGACAACTCCTAATGGGTGGTACTGATCATACATGCGATGCAGTTCACGTTCGGAGGTCATGGTGTTGCCGTAAAGCTGGCGAGACTGACCGACGGCGAGATCACAAATATCGATCATCTCCTGAACTTCGCCCTTACCTTCCTGGAGTGATTTACCCATTTCATAGGAGACAAGAGTTCCGAGGGCATCTTTATGTTTGCGCAACAGCAGCCCAATTTGACGGACGATTTCTCCACGTTTAGGAGCAGGAACCATGCGCCATTGTTTAAAGGCTGCGTCTGCTTTGGCGACGATTCTATCGTAGTCCTGTTCTGAAGCAAGATAGACGCTGGCAATTGGCTTACCATCAACGGGAGAAACAATATTCAGTTCACCCTGGTCGGTTGTTGCGTTCCACTCGATACCGGTCGATGCGCCAAAGTTCTTTTCCTTAATACCGAGTTCTTTTAAAAAATCCATTATTTTTCCCTTGTGTAATATTGTTTTACTCTATGGAATTGAGGAATAACCTATGACCAGTACTGCTTATTGCACGATAGTGTTTTTCTTAATCTCGTCCGTCGAGAAAGAAAACAGTCTATCACAATCACGTGGAGCATTAGTGGAATCTTAACTATATGAAATTATAGAATATATCAATTAATGAGAGTCACAGCAGGATATCCCTAGCAAAGGCTATAAGTCAACTTGCTCTTCAACAAATTTGACGCCTAATTGATCCAATTCAGATAGAATGGGGTTATAAATTTCTGGAGAAGTAGGGATCTGAACACCAAATGGGTTAATAGTGCCGGTAGCAATCAATTTCACAGCAATTGCCAAGGGCATCCCCACAGTATAAGCCATTGCCGTGTTTTCACTATCCTTCCCCTCGTAACTCATAGATGAGGTAATGCGCTTCTTTTTCCCATCTAGCCCAAATTCAAACTGATGTTGCATCACCAATAAATCACGATCCAGAGAAGACATAGCCCACTTTTTCTCCAGTATTTTTTGCATAATCATGGCTGGAGTTGCATCTTTAAGTCCAATAATTTCATTTGAGAACAAACCAAGCCAGTCAATCCTGTCCATCGTTCGTGAATTTTGTGAAAAACCGGTAAATTCTGCTAGTTTTTCCTCTGTACTTTTGCCAGCAGAAGAAGGAAGGAAACTTTCCAGATATTGTCGATAAGTGAGTCGATGTGAATCATCCATGGCATAAGTATCATCAGTACAACCCAATTGGACAAAAACGTTCCAGGATTCACAGAACCCAGGACGACGCATTGTCCCCCTCATTATCGTAGGAATGTCATCCAACCCATATAACTCACAGTATTGGAGTGAATCCCGATTGGGATAAACTTCAAAATCACCATATCCTGGTATTTCAACTTTGCTGATTGTGGAGAATAGTTGATTGTAGGGAACGTACTTGAATTGACCATTCTCTTTATATTTTGCGATTCCCTGCCCGGCAATAACCACGTTACGCGGATTCCACGAAAATTTATAGTTCCACGGATTATCATCGCAGGCAGGAGCGACTAACCCACCACAAAATGATTTAAAAGAGAGCAGTTTTCCACCTTTGTTCTTAATCTCATCGATAATGCGCATCGCCGACATATGATCGATGCCAGGATCAACCCCTAACTCATTCAGGAAAATCAAACCTTTTTCTTGAACCGCACTATCCATCCTTTTCATCTCGGCAGTCACGTAGGATGGGGTCAGCAGGTGTTTTCCATATTTGAGACATGCCTCTGCAACAATAGAGTGCATGGAACCAGGCAGCATAGAAACCACTAGATCCGAATGTGTGATTTCTTCAGCTTTTACCTGCTGTTCGTTGATATCAAATCGTATAGGACGCCCGTTGGGATGATTGGCAACTTTACGCTCAGCAAGATCAAAAGCAATATCACCAACAGTGACCTGCCAACCGTACTCTTGTGAGTTTTTCAGTAAATAATCGATCAAGCTGGTTGCTGATAGCCCAGCTCCAATAATGAGGATGTTTTTCATTGGTGGTCATGACCTTTTGTTGGCAACAGTCTTCCGTGAGATGCTATAACCTGCAACAAGATTGATTTTCAAATGCTAGCACATTTTGTGGTAATAAAAATTTTAATTACAGGTAGGTATCGTGCGAATAATCAGTGGAATAGCTCGTGGCCGCCAGCTGGTGACGATTTCTGGTAAAACAATAAGGCCAACGCCAGACCGGGTTCGCGAAGCTCTGTTCAGTATGCTGACCAGCAGGTTTGACTCTCTGCATGGGCTTAATGTTTTGGAGCTGTTTGCCGGGAGTGGAGCCCAGGCACTGGAGGCATTAAGTCGTGGTGCTAGATCAGCTACACTCGTTGATTCCGGCTCTGTCGCCGCTGAAACAATTACTGAAAACATAAACCGCTGCCACTTTGAGTCTATCACCAAGTTCTTACATCAGGATGTATTGACTGCGTTGCCGCAATTAACTTCCTCCGCTCCCTTCGAGTTGATTTTACTTGACCCCCCCTATCATCAGAATTTGATCCCCAAAGTCATTGAAATGATTGTCCACTTGAATCTACTCGCAGAAAATGGAATAATCTGTGCCGAAACTGCAAGGGATGAAGAATCAAATGTATTCGCTGAAATTAATTTATTAGACTGCAGAACCTACGGTTCGACGCAAATCCACCTATACGGCCACTCTAAGGACTGAAATGAATCGTCATATTGCTATTTATCCAGGCTCTTTTGACCCTTTTACTCATGGACACATGGATATTGTTCGGCGCGGGTTGGAAATTTTTGATACCGTGGTGATTGCCGTTGCCAATAATTCTGAGAAAAAAACCCTTTTTTCGGTTGCTGAACGGGTTGATATTCTCAAAAAATTAACAGAAGACAATTCACGTTTGAGGGTAGAAACTTTTAATGGACTGCTGGTCGATTATGTTGTATCCAAAAAAGCTCGGGTCATTTTACGCGGCTTGCGAGCGGTCACAGACTTTGAATTTGAATTTCAATTAGCTCAAATGAATCATACAGTCTGTCAACAAGTAGAAACTTTATTTATGATGACTTCACCTAAGTTTGCCTATCTCAGTTCATCGATTGTTAAGGAAGTTGGTCGACTGGGTGGTGATATCAGCAAGTTTGTACCACCATTAGTTATGGAAGAATTGATGAAAAAATTTGGGCACAGTTAAAACAAACATATCACTTCACAGCAACATCCAATCACACAAATATTCATGTAATACTTTAAGAAACCTACAGAATACCCATAAATCTATGGGTTTGTGGGATCACTCTCAGATTTGAGTTAATATCTGCGATGAGAGATTGCATCTGCAATAATCGCTTGGTCGATATGGCAACCTGACCTTGTAGTGTGACGGGTTGTAAGACGATTGGAATTTGTTTGGAAACTTCAGAAACCAGATCCGCTGCCAGTTGCAGTTCTAAATCTGGCGTTTCTTCACCAACCACCAGCTTGACATAACAATCAGTTTGATTGGCTATTTTGAGAAATTGGCGATGGATTTCCCACTCAGTTCTCAAACCTGTCTGAGAATGGAGTTTAATATCCATCGAGATCCAATCCAGATGCTGAATCAACATTTCTAATTGATTTGGAAGAGTGCCATTTGTTTCAAGGTAGATAGGTAGAATTTTTCTCAACTCAGGCAACCAGGATAAAAGGACCTCTCCATGCAGTAACGGTTCTCCACCAGTTATACTGATGGAATGGTGCGCACCCGGAAGTTCCGAATTCCACGTTGTCACCAGATTTTTTACGCGACTAAAATCGAGAGGATTTTCAAAAGCTTCCAGCTTACCCGATCCAGGCTCGCTTTCTACCTGACACGTTTGTGATTTTAAAAAATCGGTATCGCAATAGCGACAGTTCAAATTACAATCTGGAAAGCGGATAAATATCTGTCGTACACCAACCAGAACCCCCTCCCCCTGAATGGAGGAGAAAATTTCAATCAGATCAGCTTTGGGTGTAAGTAGCGTAGGCATTATCCGATTCCCAGACAGTAATTTTTTCTAAACTGACAGCGTATTCTGCTAAACTTCCAGCCAGCCGATCGTAGATAAATTTAGAAATATGCTCCGATGAGGGGCTGATTCCTTTAAATGCATCCAGATCATTGAGATACTTATGATCGAGGTAGTTCATAATCTCTTTGGTATGTTTTTTCAATATCTTGAAATCAATACCCAGACCCGCCTTATCCAGATTCTCAGTATTAACTGTCACTTCAACTTTCCAGTTGTGGCCATGCAGATTCTCGCAGTCTCCCTGATAATTCAGTAAATTATGGGCTGCTGCAAAATGGGTCATAATTGTCAAATGGTACATAGTATCTCCTGGTATTTAGAAATCTTGTTCCGGCTGTGGAGCCTTGCCACCATCAACCGAATATTCTTCACTCGCCCAGCAGCCCAGATCAATTATTCGACATTTATCAGAACAAAAAGGGCGTGATGGATTATCATCCCAAGTGGTTTTACTCCCACATCGTGGACATTTAATTTCTCGATTAGTCATAACCTCACTATAACGGCTGTTGCTGCAAAAAGAAACAGTCAGAACAGAGTAAAAAACCCCAGATCAATGACCTGAGGCTGTTTTTATTGGAGCGGAAGACGAGGTTTGAACTCGCGACATTCAGCTTGGGAAGCTGACGCTCTACCAACTGAGCTACTCCCGCATTTGAGATGCGCAGTATAGTGATTAGGACTCTTAGTTGTCAAATGATAATTCATTTTCAAGCCAGGTTATGGCCTCGGCGGCTGTCCTAATTTCATCATTAATTTCAGCTTGTTTTAACCTTGATTGCCAGGTACCGATCTGTGTGTTTGGAGAGCCATTCAAAAGAGAAACAATCAACTTGCCATTGAGTAAATCGGGGATACGTCCGAGCTGCTGTTCGGCGGCAAATGATTCTTGTAATTTCAAAACCTGCCCTACCTCTAAACGACCACAACAAACGCCCCAATAGAGCATTTTTTCACAAGCAAATGGTTCCATTTTCTCGACTAACAACGCCTGCCGTCTTTGTCCGTCTATCGAAGTCGCGAGTGAGAAAAGTTCCAAAATTGGCTCAGTTTGTAATTCCTCAAGCAAACGTTGCAAATTGCGGCTTAATCGTAACCGATTATGCAGTAAATCGGATAGATTATGTGGCGAATAATTTTTCAGTAACCGTGCAAATAGAAATATAGCGCGGCTGGAAAACAGTTCAGATATTCCAACTTCTGACAAACTCTCTTCTTCCGTCTGGCTGATATCTTGAATTCGTCCATTGAGTTGACTGATTTCACTAACAGCTGTATCGCTGTCCCAATTACTATCTGCAGGACCAAAAAGAACTTCAATCAGTCCGATATCAATCAGCAGCTCAATCCCGTTGACAGCATTACTTGAATCCAGAATTTTACCCAGCTCGTCTCTAATCCGTTCTCCGGCAATATGAGTCAACAAATGTGCTGAGGAGATAATCTGTTGCTGGGTACTATCTGCCAGAACAAAATCAAGAGTAACAGCATGTCTGATCCCCTTCAGCATACGCAACGGATCATCTGCAAAACTTCGGCTCGAGCAGGAATGGAGTTGTCTCTTTTGTAGGTGGTTGATTCCAGACAATGGGTCAAGGATTTCAGAGTTGGGGAATGATCCATCTAGCGGAAGAGCTAATGCGTTGATGGTAAAGTCACGTAATTGCAGATCTTCAATTATCAATGGAGCACGTAAAGGGGTAAAATCAACGCTGAGACCATTCTTCAACAGCACCCGACTCTGCTTACGTTTTGAATCAAGCCAGAACCAGCGACCTGATACTTCAGCAGACCATGATTGGGCCAAAGAAGTTGGATCACCTGAGCAGGCGATGTCGATATCAACTTGAGGTAAATTAAGCAGAGAGTTTCGTAAGCAACCACCCACCAGCCAGAAATCATCACAATTGTCCTGAATTCTGGAGATCAGAAGTTTTAAATCGGGATTTTGACTGATGAATGTAGTGAGGTTGGAAATATCAGAGAGCACAACCGTAAGCTCCGTAGCACAACTCCCGGAAAATTGACTGCGAGTGTTGCTTGCGGGAAGTTAAGTGGCAAACGTTGGACGCAAGTAACACTCGCAGCCAACAGATCAGGAACACCGGAGGGTATCCCATTTTTTTTGGAATAATTACGAGATCTATTCTATCCAGGAAGTTTCACCACTCCCTTGTCGAATGATCTCAATCTGATCATCCAGCAAACTGATAACCGTTGAAGCTTCACCCATAGAAATTCCACCATCAATGACAAAATCGACGAGATGACCCATTCTGTCATCTATGTCTCGAGGATCCTGAGGTGTATCTTCCCCGGAGGTATTAGCACTGGTGGTGACCAATGGATGCCCAAGCTCTTTAACAATCGCTCGACATATTTCATTTTCCGGCATTCGCACACCAACAGTTTTTTGCTTGGTACTCAGTGAATCAGGGACAATTTTTGTTGCGTCGAGGACAAAGGTAAAGGCTCCGGGTAGGTGCCGTTTCATCACCTTAAAAGCGAAGTTGCTGACCTGGGCGTAGTTGGAGATTTCTGCAAGATCATTACAGATAAAAGAAAAAGGTTTACGTTTATCGCGTTGCTTAATCTGAAAAATTTTCTGAACCCCTTTGCGGTTAAAAATATCGCAACCAATCCCGTAAGTCGTATCGGTTGGGTAGATGATCACCCCACCCCGTTGCAGACACTCAGCAACTTGTTTGATTAAACGTGGTTGAGGATTATCTGGATTAATAGGTAGAAACACCGTAACGCTCCCTGTGAAAAAGATAAAACCTTTATAATATTAATCTGATAGAAAAATTAAAGCAACATTTTCAAATTATCAACCTGACGTATCTCCGTATAGATATCGGTCAATTGTTCATAGTTATGCAAAGTCACTAACACTGAAACAGATTGATATGTTCCTTTACCACTGGGCCGGCAGCGAACGGCATCCTGTGACACCTCAACATGTTTGCCGACAGCAGCAATAATAGCTTGTTTAAAGATGTCACCTGAAAGACCCATAGCTTTAAATTGATAATGACAGGGGAAATCGAGTAGTTTTTTAACATCAGTTTTATTCATGTTTTAGAGCCGTTTTTTCCAGTATGACCAAAGCCCCCCGACCCACGTTTTGTCTCATCGAGGTCAGTTAATTCTACAATATCGGCCTGACAGACAGGCGCAACAATAATTTGTGCAATTCGATCGCCAGAACTGATCATGAAATTCTCCTGGCCATGGTTAATCAGGATGATACAGACTTCGCCACGATAATCGGCATCAATTGTCCCTGGCGAGTTAACCAAAGCAATACCGTGTTTTATCGCTAAACCTGAGCGGGGACGAACCTGTATTTCATAACCTGGGGGAATAGCAAAAGCCAATCCGGTAGGGACGAGAAAGCGCTGCCCCGGTTCAAGTACCAGCGCGTTCTCAAGTAATGCACAAATATCCATACCGGCAGCCAACTCGGTCATGTATTCAGGAAGAGTTGCTCCTGGATGAAGTTTTTTTACCTGTACTTGTGGTTTTTGCATGGCTACGTTCCTGAAAAAAGGGCCGGTGAAGAGTTTAAATTCTCCACCAGCCATTTATGTACTACTTATCGGTTATTAAACCGAAGGGCTAATCCTCTTCGGGCATTACCATACCAAGCGCTTCTTTACGGGACAGCTTGATCTTGCCCTGACGATCAACGCCGATACACTTGACCAGCACCTCATCGCCTTCGTTCAGGACATCGGTAACATTCCGAACGCGTTCTTTGTCCAACTCGGAAACGTGGACCAGTCCGTCGGTACCTGGGAAAATTTCCACAAAAGCACCAAACTCCATGATCTTTTTGACTTTACCTGCGTACAGCTTGCCAACTTCAGCTTCCTGGCATAGATCACGGATCATCTTGATGGCAGCCTTGGCGGCAGCACCGTCCGTAGATGCAATCTTGATGGTACCGTCATCTTCAATATCTATGGCACAACCGGTCGCTTCAATGATTCCGCGAATATTTTT
>JASJGT010000196.1:0-4378 GCA_033791405.1 Desulfuromusa sp. | reverse complement strand
CCTGGGACAGCCCCCATACGGGGACAGTCCCGGTTTTGCTGACATCTATGCGTCATTCTAGACAGGCTCCATAAGAGTAAAAATAGCCATTCAGATAGGAAACTCATGTACGAAACCATCATGAACATCTATGCACGCACCGTCCTGAAGCACCCGATAGTGACGATCATACTGGTGCTTTGTCTGGTCGTCGGAGTCGGCAGTTATGCCAAAGACTTCCGGCTGGACGCTTCAGCCGACTCACTATTGTTGGAAAATGATCAGGATTTAAAATATTTCCGTTCCATCAATGCCAAATATGGTAGTGCAGACTTTCTGGTTATCAGTTATTCCCCAAAACTAGATCTCTACGCCCCTGAAACTTTGGAGGATTTAGGCAAGCTCCGTGACAGCCTGCTCCAGATTAAACGAGTTGAATCGGTCCTCAGTATTCTTGATGTCCCTCTGATCGACAGCCCTCGCATGTCATTAGGTGATCTCAAAAATGGGGTTCGTACTCTGGAAACGCCCGGTATTGATATTGATCTGGTTCGTAACGAATTTAAAACCAGCCCATTCTACAAGAGTCTGCTGGTTAGCCCCGATGCTAAAATAACCGCCCTCCAGGTGATCTTTGAAAGGGATGAAAACTACCACTCATTGCTGCAGCAGAGAAATACGTTACGCGAGAAGATGCTGACCGCCCCACTCTCCTCAGCAGAAACAGATCAACTTGAACAAGCCAGTAAGAAATTTAACGAATACAGTCGCGATCTGGCAGAGCAAGAAGCTCTCGATATTGCCGAAGTCCGCAAGATCATGAAACAGCATCAGGAACATGGAGAACTGTTTCTGGGCGGAGTTCCGATGATCGTCGCCGACATGATCAGTTTCATCCGCCACGATCTGACCGCTTTTGGCCTTGGGGTTCTGGTTTTCCTGGTTTCGATGTTGTTTTTGATTTTCCGCCATCCTCGCTGGGTTCTCTTGCCAATGGTTTGCTGTTTTTCCGCTGTGCTGTTTATGTTTGGCTTTCTTGGCCTGGTCGGCTGGAGAGTGACGGTTGTTTCATCCAACTTTACTTCTTTACTATTGATTATCACCCTCTCCCTCTGTGTTCACCTGATTGTCCGCTACAATGAATTATTCGATGAAATTCCCGATGCTGATCAGGCCACCATGGTTAAGGAAATGGTGCGGGGAAAAGCAATCCCAAGTATCTATACGGCTCTGACGACAATTGTTGCCTTTGCCTCTTTATTGACCAGCGATATCCGCCCGGTCATTGATTTTGGCTGGATGATGGCAATCGGCATCGGTTTTGCCTTGCTCCTCTCATTTGCGATCTTCCCAGCGGGATTAATGCTCTACAAAAGACCGGTCAAATTTACACACCGCTTTGACATCACCGGTTTCATTACCCGTACCTGTGCTCATTGGGTTGAACATCGTGGGAAACTAACCCTGGTTATCTTTGCCGCCCTGGTCATTTTAAGTCTTGTCGGCATTTCAAAACTGACGGTCGAAAACCGCTTTATCGACTATTTCAAGCCGACCACCGAAATTTATCAAGGTATGGAGTTGATTGACCAGCAACTCGGTGGAACAACTCCGCTGGATGTTATTATTGACGCAGATCCTGATTTTTTTACGGATCAGCCGCAAGAAGAGGTCTTGGCAGAAGATGATCCCTTTGCTGATGATTTTTTTAGCGAAGAAGAGGAAGATGCCGGTCTTTCAGGCAGCAGCTACTGGTATAACAGTTACCAGATTGACACCTTGAAGAACATCCACAACTACCTGGATGAATTACCGGAAACGGGTAAAGTGCTCTCCATGGCAACCACCATGACGATGATGCAACAGCTGAATGAAGATCTCCCGCTGGACAACATCTCTTTGGCTGTTATCCACAAAAAACTGCCGGAGGTTATAAATCAATCACTATTTCAGCCCTATATGTCGGAAGATGGCAACCAGGTTCGTTTTTCTCTACGTATCATTGATTCAAACCCAGAATTGCGTCGCGCCGAACTGTTGAAAAAAATCCGTCTGGATTTAACCGATAAGTTTCAGATCAAACCAGAACAAGTCCACCTGACCGGCATGTTTGTCCTCTACAACAATGTCCTGCAAAGTCTATTCAGTTCGCAAATCATGACTATCGGTGTAGTTTTTCTTGTCATCATGGGGATGTTTATTCTGCAATTCCGCTCTTTACGTTTAGCAATCATCTCCATCATTCCAAACCTGATATCGGCAGGGATGGTTCTCGGCTTGATGGGCTGGCTGAATATCCCGCTGGATATCATGACCATTACTATTGCAGCCATTTCCATTGGTATTGCTGTTGACGATACGATCCACTATGTCCACCGTTTCAATGAAGAAATTGCCGTTGATGGCGACTATTTGTCTGCCATGAAACGCTCTCACGATAGTGTTGGGCGAGCAATGTATTATACTTCGATCACAATTATTATCGGTTTTTCAATTCTGACATTATCAAACTTCATTCCAACCATCTATTTTGGCCTCTTTACCGGGCTGGCTATGGTGATTGCCATGTTTGCCAATCTGACCCTGTTGGCATTACTGCTAATCAACTGGAAGGCTAAATAAATAACTGGTGCGTAACCTGTAAATAGGCTATGGTGCGCGTCTTTTTCCCAAATCAAATTTATTTATCAACAGGAAATCTATGTCTGAAGAAAATGTCCCGTCATTTGCAGATCTCTCTCTTGCTCCAGCAGTTTTTAAAGTTATTAATGAGGTCGGTTACGAAACACCAACACCGATCCAGGCACAAAGTATTCCGCCACTGCTGGAAGGGCGCGATCTGTTGGGACAGGCTCAAACCGGAACAGGAAAAACAGCCGCTTTTTCATTGCCACTGCTCAGCCGACTTAATCCCAAGTTAAAGGCACCACAAATCCTGGTTTTAACTCCGACTCGGGAGTTAGCACTACAAGTTGCCGAAGCGATGCAAACCTACGCCAGACATCTTAAAGGATTTCAGGTTTTACCAGTCTATGGCGGCCAAAATATGGGGCAACAGTTACGTCAGTTACAACGTGGAGTTCAGGCAGTTGTTGGAACGCCGGGGCGAATCCAGGATCATTTGCGCCGTGGAACACTTAAGCTCGACAAACTGAGTTGTATCGTTATTGATGAAGCCGATGAAATGTTGAAGATGGGCTTTATTGATGATGTTGATAAGATTCTTGAATATGCACCGGAACAACGACAAACAGCCCTTTTCTCCGCAACGATGCCAAAAGAAGTTATAAAAGTTGCCCGTAAACACCTGAATGACCCGATCGAGATTAGAATTAAAACTAAAACATCAACTGTTGAGACAATTTCCCAACGGTTCTGGCAGGTGAAAGGGTTACACAAACTGGATGCCCTGACCCGTATTCTGGAAGCAGAAGAGATCGACGGCATGTTGATCTTTGTCCGCACCAAAATTGCCACAGTAGAACTTGCAGAAAAGCTTGAAGCACGCGGTTTTTCCAGTGCTGCCCTGAACGGTGATATGACCCAGATGTTGCGGGAAAAAACCGTTGATCAGTTAAAAAAGGGCTCACTTGATATTGTCGTTGCGACCGACGTTGCCGCCCGTGGGCTGGATGTCAAACGGATCAGCCATGTCGTCAATTACGATATTCCTTACGATACGGAAGCCTATATCCACCGGATTGGCCGAACCGGACGAGCCGGACGCGAAGGGAAAGCGATCCTGTTTGTTGCTCCACGTGAAAAACGGATGCTCGCCGCAATTGAAAGAGCCACCCGGCAGCCAATTAAAGCGATGGCACTGCCAAGTCGCAAAGATATTACGAATCGGCGCATCAATATGTTCAAAGAACAGATTTCTGCTGCGATGGAATCTGAAGATCTTGAGTTTTTTGAGGAGTTGATCGATGCATACCAGAGTGAATATGATATCGGTCACCGTAAGATCGCTGCTACCCTCGCCTATCTGCTACAAAAAGAACGCCCCCTTAACCCAGATGAGGCTTTTGTCGAAGAGGTTCGTGAAGAGCGACCAGAACGAAGCACTTCACCGCGACGCGAAAGTAAAACCAGCGACGACCAAATGCAGACCTATCGGATTGAAGTTGGTCGGAAACATGGGGTTGAACCGGGTAATATTGTTGGTGCAATCAGTAACGAAGGAAAAATCAACAGTCGGGATATCGGCAGAATCCGCCTGTTTGACCAGTTCAGCCTGGTCGATTTACCAAAAGATCTGTCCCAAGATGTATTACACAAGCTAAAAGGGGTTTGGGTCTGTGATGAGCAATTGCAGATCAGCCCAGATGCCGGATCGTACACATCAGCCACAAACGATTTTTCCAAGCGGAGAAAGTTTGGCAAGAGTAACGCTGGATTT
>JASJGT010000195.1:0-4737 GCA_033791405.1 Desulfuromusa sp. | reverse complement strand
GTAACATCTATGGACAGATCTGAATACAATTTCCAACGCTGCAAACTCTGTGGAGAGATAGCCGCCAAACCAACCTATGACCTGGGTAACAGCAGCGTTTATTCCTGTCAAAATTGTGATTTTCATTTTTTGAATCAATTGGATTACATAACTGAAAGTCTCAGAGATTCAAAACCACTCACTGATGAATCCCGAAAATATATCGAATCACGGATTCATGAAGGTGCTCAGCTCCATCCAGCCCGTATGGATCTGGTTCAGAAACATATTAATCTCAACAATTGCAAAGTTCTGGATATTGGGGCTGGGCTTGGTCAATTTCAACGATTATTAAACAACCAAGGGGCAGAAACTCAAGGAATTGAGCCAAGTAGGATCAGAAGAGAATATGTGCGGGAAAAATTTGGGATCAGGCTACACCACGAACTGATTAATGACACTTATTGGCAGTCAGGGTTTGCCGGTTATTTTGATCTGATCACCCTATGGGACGTGATCGAACATGTAGATTTTCCCTGTGAAACACTGGAATTTGCCATCAAGGTACTTAAGCCAAACGGGATGTTGTTTCTGGAAACCCCTTCACGCGAGGTATTGTCTTATAAGTTGAGTCAGCAAGTATATCGTCTCAGCGCCGGGAAAATCAGCTTGTTTCTACCAAGCTTTTATTCCCCTGGCCTCTATGGACATAAACAGATCTTCACCCACGATCAAATAATCGGCTTACTGAAACAATTTGGCTTAGAAATAATCTGCTCCAAACATTCTTATTCAACCAGTTTACTGCGCGGTAACAAAATCATTCTTGGCGGGTGTAAAACAAAATCATCCGGAGCAACAAACAACAGTTAAGCCATCAACTGCCCACCGTTCACTTCGATCACCTGCCCGGTGACATAGCCACTTAAACTATCAGAAGCAAGATATAAAACAGTACCAGCACAATCCGCTGCAGTGCCAAGGCGCTGCAAAGGGATACTCAATCGTGTTTTTTCCAGTTTATCCCGATTTGAGAATTGTTGGTGAAATACCGTATCGATGGTTCCTGGAGAAATTGCATTAACCCGGATATTCCTATCTGCCAACTCCCGCGCTAAAGAACGCGTCAGAGTACTGACAAATGCTTTTGAGGCACTATAAACAGAGGAACCCGGGCTACCGCCAGTGCTTGCAGAGATCGAACTGACATTAACAATACAGCCTCCTCCCTGGGCAGCAAACGCCGGCAAGACAGTGTGGCAAGCTGTCACCACCGAGCGCGCATTGAGATTAAAAACCTGATCAATAAAATCATCGTCAACATCCTCTAATCGACGCCGATCAACCATGCTGCCAGCATTATTCACCAGAATATTGAGTCGTCCAAAGTGTTCAATTGTTTTATCAATCATCTTTTTAACAGCAGAGCTTGAACTCAGGTCAGCCTGAAGCGGAAAAGCTTCACCTCCAGCAGCACATATTCTCGTAGCACATTCTAAAACCACCTGAAAATCACTGTGGTGATAATGAATGCCAACCTTCGCACCATAGCGACCAAAAGCTTCCGCGATAGCGGCTCCAATGCCGCTACCACCGCCAGAGATCAAGACAACTTTTTCAGAAAGATCATTCCTCAGTAAATCTGTTGGCACCCCATTCAGAGAGTCCATCACTCATTATTCCCTTCCAGAACCCTGGAGAGAGCTTTTTGCCAACCCCGTAGCAGCTTGTTTCTTTCCGCCTGGCTAAGTTCAGGGGTGAACAATGCGTCTCTTTCCCAATGGTTACAAATATCAGCAAGAGATTCAAATAATCCCAATTGAATTCCCGCCAGATAAGCCGCGCCCAAAGCCGTGGTTTCCGTCACTCTGGGTCTCTCCACTGGAACATCCAAAATATTTGCCAGAAACTGTAAAAACCAGTTATTTGCAACCATGCCGCCATCAACCCGTAAAACTTTTGGCGCAGTTTTACTGTCCCGCTGCATCGCCGCCATCAAATCATAGGTTTGGTAACCAACAGACTCAAGTGTCGCACGTACAATTTCAGCGATCCCGGTGTCCCGGGTCAGCCCAAAGATAGCTCCACGTGCGCGGGGATCCCAATGTGGAGCTCCCAACCCAGTAAAAGCTGGCACCATATAAACACCCCTATTGGAGTCAAGAGAGCCCGCCAGCCCCTCTACCTCTGCAACCGTATTGACCAGCTTAATGCCATCACGAATCCACTGGATCGCTGCCCCTGCAACAAAGATCGAGCCTTCAATCGCGTATGACGTCTCACCTTTGATACGATAAGCGATTGTTGTCAGTAAACGATTCGTCGATTGATACGCTTTTTGACCTGTATTGAGCAAAACAAAGCAACCGGTTCCGTAGGTACTTTTTATCATCCCGGGATCGAGGCAGGCCTGACCGATCGCCGCTGCCTGCTGATCACCGGCAATACCACCAATTGGCAAACGTTGCCTAAACAAGTTCTTCTCCGTCAGGCCGTAATCAGCCGCACAGTCACGCACATCTGGTAAAACAGCCATAGGAATGTCAAAAAGCTCGAGTAGATCACTATCCCACTGACCTGTATGAATGTTGTAAAGCATCGTTCGCGAAGCATTGGTCGCGTCAGTGGCATGAACTGCACCGCCGGTTAACCGCCAAAGGAGAAAAGTGTCGATCGTTCCAAAGGCGAGCTGTCCTGCTTCTGCTCTCGCTCTGGCACCATCAACGTGATCAAGGATCCAGCAAAGTTTTGTCGCCGAAAAATAAGGATCAAGCAACAGACCGGTACGTTCACTGATCAACTCTTCACGCCCCTCCTTTTTCAGTTGATCACATAAGTCAGCCGTCCGGCGATCCTGCCAGACGATAGCATTAAACAGGGGGGTTCCTGTTTGACGATCCCAGACAAGCGTCGTTTCGCGCTGGTTAGTGATACCAATACCAATAACATCCAAACCTTTACTATATGCTTGTCCCAAAGCTTCACGACAAACTTCAACAACCGAGGTCCAGATTTCTTCTGGATCATGTTCAACCCACCCATCGCGGGGATAGTGTTGCTTAAATTCCTGCTGTGCCATAGCAACACAGTTTCCCTCTGCTGAAAAAATCATCGCCCTAGAGCTGGTTGTCCCCTGATCGATTGCAAGAATATGACGGTCACCCATTGAATCCTCCTTTTACAAACTTGATTTAGTTTAACATCTATTCATATTCCAACAAAAATGAAAATTTTCAAGTGGTAGAATGTTCAAAAGTGAAAATAATTATTAAATATAACTTGCGAATCTAATAAAACCTGTTATAAGGATAATATTAGATACAGAACAAATTACAACTGTTCTACTCGCAAAAACTGGGTCAAAAATGAATCAGCGGCAACAGGAAATCCTCTCTCTTGTCCAACAGCAGGGCTTCGTGTCTATCGAAACCTTGGCGCAAAATTTTGCCGTAACCTCACAAACCATTCGCCGTGATATCAACTCCCTTTGTGATCAGCAACTGCTGACCCGCTATCATGGTGGAGCCGGGCTCTCATCAAGTGTCGAAAATGTTGAGTACGCAACCCGACAAGTCATGCATCTGGAAGAAAAACAACGCATCGCCAAAATGACCGCAGCCCACATTCCGGATCGAGCCTCCATCTTTATCAATATTGGAACAACGACTGAAGAGATTGCAAAAGCCCTACAGGATCATAACGGGTTGAGAATTATCACCAATAACTTAAATGTTGCCGCCATTCTACGCAGCAACCCGAGCTTTGAAATCATTATAGCAGGTGGCGTTGTCCGGCAACGTGACGGTGGTATCACGGGTGAAGCAACCATTGATTTTATCCGTCAATTCAAAGTCGATTTCGGCATCATTGGCATCTCCAGCATTGATACGGATGGCACTCTGCTCGATTTTGATTATCACGAAGTTCGAGTCGCTCAAGCAATTATCGAAAACTCTCGACAGATTTTTCTAGCGGCTGATCACAGCAAATTTGAGCGCTGCGCCATGGTTCGTCTTGGCAACATAACACAGGTCGATGCTCTGTTTACTGACCAACCACCACCTGCACATATCGCGGAGATCCTGGCTGAAACAAATGTCTCCTTATTTACAGCGGAGACCGACAGTCTCAAAATAGCCTATCCAACAGAGGCTATCTAGACAAGGAAATTGCTTCATGGCAATGGTCATTGAAAACGTCACAAAACTGGTCGGAAAGGAATGTCATATTAAAGACATTTCACTCCAGCTTGAGCCAGGAACTTTTAACATTCTCCTCGGACGCACTCTATCCGGGAAAACCAGTCTAATGCGGCTGATGGCAGGACTCGACCGACCGACCAAGGGGCGAATTCTGATGAATGGCAAGGATCTAACCGGTATCTCGGTACGCAAACGGGATGTGGCGATGGTCTATCAGCAATTTATTAATTATCCCTCAATGACGGTTTATAAGAATATTGCCTCTCCTTTACGCTTGGAAAAAGTTTCCCCACCAGAAATTGACCGTAAAGTTCGTGAGATTGCCGAGATGCTCCACATTGAGATGTTACTCGACCGTTTACCCGTGGAACTCTCAGGGGGGCAGCAACAACGCACAGCTATTGCCCGGGCACTGGTCAAAGATTCCGAGCTGTTGCTACTGGATGAACCGCTGGTCAACCTTGACTACAAGCTGCGTGAAGAATTACGCATTGAAATGCGTGAAATTTTCAAACGGCGTAAATCAATTGTCGTCTACGCCACAACTGAGCCACTG
>JASJGT010000194.1:0-7677 GCA_033791405.1 Desulfuromusa sp. | reverse complement strand
TGAAGATTATGGAAACGCTGGAAGGGATAGGACTGGACATTGCTTTCCCGAGTCAGACCCTTTATATGCACGATATGGATCTGGAAAATCAGCAGCAGCCTGCCATCCAATTGCCTAAAAAATAGGAAAACAAAACTCTCTGGAAGTTTTTGACCCACGTAACAAAACCATAAACATGTTGCTTAGGATGGGTTTTAAAGACATAATTTAGCATTTCGAAATCTTCCCTTCATATTGATGCGTGGTTTGTCCCCTAAACTTGGAGAAATAATTCATGCTCACATCAGAACAACAATCACAGCGCCTTTCTTTGGCACTCAAAGGAGCAAAGTGTGGGCTTTGGGATTGGGATCTTACAGAAGACAAAATCTATTTTGATCCAAATTATTTCCTGATTGCCGGCTATGAGCCAGATGAATTTCCACACCATCTTGATGAGTGGAGAAAGCGTGTTCATCCAGACGACCTTGCCCCGAGCGAAAGGGAGATTCAACAATACCTGTCTGGTGAGATTAAGACCTTTACTATTGAATTCAGATTCAAGACTAAAAACGGTGACTGGATGTGGATTCTGGGGCAGGGTGAGATCTCAGAACGAGATAAAGACGGCAACCCGGTTCGCTTTGTTGGGCTACACATTGACATCACAGAGCATAAACAAACAGAAAATGCTCTGCAATACAGCGAAGCAAAATTAAACAGTATTCTGCGTTCTGCACCGATTGGCATTGGTCAGGTAACAAACAGGAAAATTAACTTTGCAAATGAAAACTTTGCCCAGATGCTTGGCTATTCGGTGCAAGAGTTGATCGGCAACAATTCCCAAATGGTCTACCCCAGTGAAGAAGAATTTGAGCGCGTTGGCCGATATAAATATGAAGAAATCAAGAAAAAAGGAACCGGTAGTATTGAAACATTTTTGCAGAAAAAAGATGGAACGTTGATTGATGTCTTTTTGAGTTCAACACCGGTGAATCAAGGTGATTTAAGTCAAGGGGTAACTTTTTCTGCCCTAGACATCACCGACCGCAAGAAGGCAGAGCAAGCTCTCCAAAACGCTGCCAAAGAATGGCGGCTCATCATGGACGAGTTCGAAGATGTTATTTATCTGCTGGATAATAACCGACACCTCCTCCGGGCAAATTCAGCCTTTTACAAAGTGACGGAAACCACGCCAGAACAAGCCATCGGTCGCCACATTGTCGAGTTAATCCATCCACAAGGAGAGGAAGATCCGTGCCCCATCTGTCTGGCTCAAGAAGAGAAGCGTGACTTTGTTATGGTCATGGAAGCGGACGATGAAATCAACCCCGCCGGAAGGCCGATTAAGATCAGCGTCAAAATCGTGCGCGATGAAGCAGGGGCATCAACTGGCATCCTGATGAACCTGCACGACTTAACCCAAACACGTCTGGCTGAGCAGACGCTCCGAGAGAGTGAACAAAAATTCCGTCTGCTCGCCGATTACACCTACGACTGGGAATATTGGCTCGATCCAGAGGAGAATTATGTCTATGTATCGCCCTCCTGTGAACGAATAACAGGCTATTCTGCGGACGAATTCATGTCCAATCCAAAACTGTTATTTGACTTGGTCAGCCCCGCTTATGTTGAGACAGTCCACCAGCATTACGCTGATAAAAACAACAGAGAAACTCCCCTCTATTCAATCGAGTTTCCCATTAGAAACAAGGCTGGTGAAGAACGCTGGTTAGAGCATCATTGTAGTCCGATTTTTGACGAACAGGGTCATTATCTAGGTCGGCGGGGGAATAACCGCGATATCACCGAACAACATCAAGCCCTGCACACTATTATCAAACAGAAGGAGATCGCCCAGCAGTATCTTGATATTGCAGGTGTTATGTTCGGGGCACTGAACAGACAGGGCGATATCACCTTGATGAACAAAAAGGGTTATCAGATTCTCGGCTATCCAGAGGGTGAACTGCTGGGGCGTAACTGGTTTGAGGTTTGTCTGCCTGCGGCGATCCAGACTGAGGTCAAAGGGATTCTTAGACAACACATGATCGGTGATTGCAAACCACTTGAGTTCTACGAGAATGCGATCTTAAACAGTGCGGGTGAAGAGAGGATGATCTCCTTCCACAACACCCTGCTGCACGATGAAAACGGGCCCTCTGGCGTCCTGTTCTCGGGAGAGGATATCACCGAACGTAAAAAATCCGAAGCACTCCGTCTCGATCTCGAAGCCCAACTGGCCCAGAAACATAAAATGGAAGCCCTCGGCATGATGGCCGGCGGGATGGCGCACAACTTCAACAACAATCTCGCCATTATCCTCGGTGGGATCGACCTGACCCGGATCAAGTTGCCTGGTAATAGCGAGGTGATACCACTGTTGGACAATGCGAAAACTGCCGTACTGCGCTCCCGTGATCTGATCCAGAACATTCTCTCCTACAGCCGCCAAGGAATGTTCAATAGAGAACCTGTACAAATGGCACTGGTGGTCGATGAAACCCTGAAACTGCTGCGTTCCACCATCCCCACCACGACCAAGATCCATTACCAACCCGATGCTGAGTATCAGGATCTCACTATCCAGGCAGACTCAACCCGCGTTCAGGAAGCTTTGATCAACCTTTGTAACAATGCAATCCAGGCCATGGATGAACGGGGAGAGCTCACAATTTCTCTTAAATCAATCGACTTGCAACCAAGAGACTTTCCCGCCCAGTATCAATGTTCTCCCGGAGCCTATCTCCAACTCAGCGTTCAAGACAGCGGTTGTGGTATGACGGCTGACCTTGTCGAGAGAATCTTTGATCCCTTCTTCACCACCAAAGCCGTCGATCAAGGAACCGGGATGGGATTAGCCACGCTTCAGGGGATGATTGTACAACATGGCGGAATGATCAAAGTCCAGAGCACCCCCGGCCAGGGATCCACCTTTGAGCTGTACTTTCCACTAAGTGTGACAGCACAACCAAAACCCAGCACAGAAAATATCAGCCTGCCATGTGGTTCGGAAAAAATCCTCTTCCTCGATGATAATGAAATGTTGGCCAACCTGGGAAACATCATGCTTTCCGAACTGGGCTATCAGGTCTGTGCCATGACCAGCAGCACCGAAACCCTTAAGCGGTTCCAAGCCAACCCCGATCATTTTGATCTTGTGATCACCGATCAGACCATGCCCGACATGACCGGTCATGAACTGATTCAAGAACTGCGAAAAATCAGACCAAACCTGCCAGCCATCCTCTGTACCGGCTACAGCAGCAAAGTGGACGCAGATATTGCTGAGGAGTTTGAAATCAACGCATTTCTGATGAAACCGCTGGAGCTGGCTAAATTGGCTCAAACGGTGAGAAACGTGCTGGATGGAGTGGAGATCGGGTAAATTTCTGTAAGTACCAAATTCAAAACAATAAACGGCTCAACCTGAAACCCAGGATGAGCCGTTCCTATTTCATCTTTTCATAAAGCATTCCTGCTTTGCCTATCGATTTACAAAACACTCATTTCAGCAGCATCGATAGCGATCGGTGATGGGTTGCATCAGAAACTATGGTTGTATTGGCCACGAGTAAGCCATTTAAAAATAGTACTATCCTTGATTCTGTCCTGCAGTCAGATAGTCGTAGATGAGATCATCAAGACTGGGCTCATTGGAAACTTTTGGCTGGTTAAATCTATCGACAATCGGCTCTTCAATAATGGTTACCGGTTCAGGAATGGGAGTATTTGTTGGAGGTGTTTCTAGCGACGAAGTTTCAGCCTCAGATTTGTTTGAAATTGGTTGAGTTGTTGCCGGCTTCTCGGCTAGCTGTCCGACTGCCCCCCCCAAAGGGATACCGAGTTCGACAATCCGCTCATCAAACTCCCCCTTGGTTAACTGCCGCAGCACCGCCTTATGCTGTTCTTTCGCCAATTCTTCAATAACATGATCAAGGGCATCAACCTTGATAATATCAGCGTAACTGGTCTTTTGTGATGAAATGATGGTTCCACCATGATAAAGCAAAGTCACCAACTGCGGTCTCTTCAGCCCACCGTCCTCTGTCTGGACATGAAAACTGACACTCCGATAAGTAATATTGTGGTTAAACCCAACAATCATGGCAGTTCCTCACGTAAATACTAACATATACCGTATCAGCCCAGGATAACGCAACGATCATCCCAAATTATCTCAGATGTCGTTGTGAAAAGCAGTAATATGGATTAAGTTGCTCAATGTTTAGCCCTTGACCATCAAGGATTGATCCTACTTGTCAGGAACTGATCCGGTCAATGGTGGTTTACTGAAGCTGAAATCGGCATATATCGGCTGATCAATACGCGCATGCCCTTTTAAAGTCTGACGTGCCTCTCCCTCAATCAGTATTTGTAGCTGGCGTATATATGGAAAATTCTCATTCAGACTGTTTGCCAAGCTGTAAATCGACAGTAATTCAGTTAAACTGCCCCCTGGGTGTAAATCAACCAGATGCTTGGAGAAATTTACCCGAGCCAGATCATTCTCAACTTCAATATCAAGAATTTTTGTTTCCTTCGGCAATACGGGAAGGTTCCCTTGCTGAGGCCCAGTAATCAGGCTATTCAACAGACGCTGAATACAATCTTGATCATCATCACAGCCAGGGACTTCAACCGCTTCTGGAACCAGAAAAGAACCTGAGGAATCAGTAAAGTAGAGCTGGATCTCCCGGTCAGGCAATTGCTCTGCAATAACAACTCGGACTTCCTCTCCAACTTCCTCTGGCTGTTGAAAATACCAACCAACTCCATACCCGGCAAGAATTCCAACCACAACCAGCCCAAGCAGAACCAACAACGGTTTTTTCATGACATCCTCTTCAATCTATTTGTACCTGCTCAACTCGTACCAGATCCGCTCCCAGAAAGGTCTGCCCAACACGCTTAAAGCGAGTCGGCACATCGGTGACAAAAAACTCTCTGCGCCCACCATGTTGCGGATTCGCCAGCCCTTGCTGATAAAAAAGTTGCTGGACCGATTTTGCTGTCTCTTCCGCTGAATCTACCATAGCAACACCAGTGCCGAGAACCTTCTCTAAAGTATGACGCAACAATGGATAATGGGTGCAACCAAGAACCAGAGTATCAATCTGCGCTGCCAACAACGGCTGCAGGTATTCCACGGCAGTTAATCTGGCAATTTCATGTTCTGCCCATCCCTCTTCGGCTAACGGGACAAATAAAGGGCAGGAAACAGACGTGATCTGCGCATCTGGCAACAAAGCATGAATGGCCTCGGGATAACGATCACTGTTGATCGTTCCGTCCGTACCGATAACCCCAATCCGTCGATTCAAACTTTCTGCGGCACGCCGAGCACCCGGTTCTATCACCCCGATCACAGGCAATTGAAAACGCTCCCGCAAAGCAGGCAAGGCAACTGCTGATGCGGTATTACAGGCAACGACCAACAACTTTACCCCTTGATCAACAAGAAACTCTGCCGCTTCCAACGCATAGCGCCGAACTGTTTCGACACTTTTGGTTCCGTAAGGAACCCGTGCTGTATCACCAAGATAGATCAGATTCTCTCCCGGCAATAAATGGGCAATCTCCTTCAGAACCGTCAACCCACCGACTCCAGAATCAAATATACCGACTGCTCGATGCCGCACAAAAACTCCCATCATGTAGTAAGACAAAATAGACTTTAAAATTGGCCTCAAAACCAAGTGGATCATCGTAGTTAAGACCCATAATAAAGTCAAGATTTACAGGCTTTTACCTCTTTCCCCTCAACCAGCAATCTGCTACTATTCCGGTTATCTAAAATACCTGAACATGCTCGTCCAGTAGATCCGGTGAGGAGATGATATGAGTTGGGCTGACATTAAAAGTTACATGGATTACTTTCGCACAGATCAAGTCATGCAACGGCTACAAGACTGGAATATCGGGGATCTGAATAGCAATCCCTGGTTTTTGGGAGGATTTGCTGTCATCATACTCTTCACCTATTTTATGGGCTGGAAAGCGATATCAGGTTTTCTTGTCGGCATCGGTGGTTTTGCTCTGATCGTATCTTTGGCAGTCGGCAAGGGGACCGGAGTAGAAGGAATTGCAGGTGGTGGTCTCTGGATCCTTGTTGGAGGGGGAGCAGTAGCTGTAGCCTTGTTTATTTATCTTCTTTTTATCAAATCGGAATAATCATTAACCCTTCATTGTTCTGCCACAAATTCGACTTCTCTCGTTGGAGATATTCATGAAAAAACGCGATATATTTCTTCTTTTAGGGGCTTTGGCTCTGATTCTATTCCTTTGGATGGCCCCAGAAGAAACAACCCAACCGGTACCCAAAGATGAAATTCACCTGAAATTTTACGATATTGTCAAAACTGATGGGAAAAAAGCGGCGGAGAAATTTTGTGAAGATTGCCACAATGACAATGATGTTCCCTTTACAGAAGATCATCCGTCAAAATTTCGCTGTTTATTCTGTCACAAAATAAAACAGTAATTTTTTAGTCTTAAATCAAAAACAGCCACGACACTAAATGTCGTGGCTGTTTTTACTTCGTCACACTTTTATCAAACTCCCCGAACCTGAACTTGATCAACATTCTTTTTAGCACGATCAGCCAAAGCATAAAGTTGTTCAGGTCGATACGTATCAAGCTTCTGCCACTCTTCAACCATAGCGTGAAGCGGTACGTATTGCTGCAAAACCCAGAGAGGGGCTCCCTGTAACAACTCTCCGATCTCATCAATCTCGGCTTCTGCTACCAGATGTGGAATACAGGTAGTACGAAACTCAACCTCCACCGCAGCTCGCTTAAGAATTTCCACCGTTTCACGCAATGCTTCGGTCGCAACGGGCATGGTGTGAAGCTCATTGTAGCGACTGAGGCTGGTTTTCATATCAATAGCAAAGTAATCGACCAGCTGTTGTTCCAGTAAAGAGCTAATAACCTTCGGTGCCAGCCCATTACTGTCTAGTTTAACTTGTAGATTTCTCTCTTTCAGCAGCGACAAAAATGCCGGCAGACCAGTATCGATGGTCGGTTCTCCGCCCGATATTACAACCCCATCGATAAAACCATCACGCTTTTTCAGGTCTGCCAGCAACTCATCAAGGGGATAATCTGGATAGCTGTCAGGATCCAGAACCAGCCCGGCATTGTGGCAAAAAGGGCAAGTCAAGTTACAACTGCCAGTAAAAACCAACGAAGCAACCCGCCCGGGGAAATCGAGCAAACTGGTTCCTTGAAAACCTTTGATCCGAATCGTTTTCAGTGTTTTTGTTCCTTAGTGACAACAACATATTCAGAGCGCTCTTTAAACTCTTCCTTTTTGCCACGATTCCATTGTTGAACCGGGCGAAAAAACCCGCAGACCCGTGAATAAACTTCGGTTTTCCCGTCGCACTTTGTTGCCATTGTGAACCTCCTCACTTTTCAGTTAGTGGTGAATAAGTTAGTACTTTGTACACCTTAACCCTTCGTATCTTGCTTGTTCTTTTACGCGTCAACTGCGTTGCGACTTCCGCTGTATAGCTATGACTATGCAGCGAAAATCACGCCTTGTTGACACGCAAAATCCCTACGCAATTTTACGAAGGTTTAAAATGTACAGAGTACTAAGTCCATTCCATCAGTTTTTATAATCTTCCACATAATTTAAATAATTCAGAGCAGACTGTTTAAGATCTGCAATCTCGCTATCAGTCAGATC
>JASJGT010000193.1:0-4704 GCA_033791405.1 Desulfuromusa sp. | reverse complement strand
AATAACTGGTCAAAACTCCCGACACCACTGATTGATCCCTGTTGCTTATTTCGAGTCAGACTTTGCGGTCTGACCGGGGTGATCGGTTGTGGGATGATCGTTATTCGGTCGGTCATAATGCTGCTCCGGCCTTCTCTATCTTATTCATGGCAAAAATTCCGGAACTCGTTTCCAATTTAGGGACAATGCCGCTCATATCGACTATTTCAACCCGACCTTTTATCAAACTGTCGGTATGAATGAGCTGATCATCTTCATCAACGGCTCTGACAGCTAAAGAATAGTCACCAGATTCGACTGGCATACCAAGATCACTAAGCCCATCCCAATCGATAAAGTACTCTCCAGGGTTAGTTTCCTGAGCTGAGATAGTCGCTAACGTTGATCCAGTTTGACTCAGAACATACAGTTTGACATCATCTGCCGGAGTTTCTAGGCGATAACCAAGTTGCACGGGGTCACCACTGAAATGGAATTGCTCCGTCTGGGCAATAACATCCTGCCCAATCAACCCAAGTGCTGACATCCGTTCCATTTCACTGCTCATCGCAGCAAGGCCTTCCAGACTCTTATTGGCATTTTCCAGTTGTTCCAACGAGCTGAACTCTGCCAACTGTGAGGTAAACTCCGTGGCATCCTGTGGATTCATCGGATCCTGGTTTTCCAACTGAGCGACCAGTAACAAGAGAAAATCATCTTTGCCCATAGAAACATCACTCGTACTCGATGCTATCGTGGGTGTGGTATAACCAGTATCGATTCCACTGATTGCTGACATCTTTTAATTCTCCTTTCTTAAATTGCTGTTACACGTGGAGGCTTATGCCTCCGCCACCATTCTGCATCAGGTGGGCTAAGGGGATCATCTGTTCTTCCGACTCAGGATTCTGCTGGTGCCAGTCCGGTTGTTTTTCAGAACCATTCTGCTGCTGTTGCGCCAGATTTTCAAATTGACCACTTTGCTGACGTTGATCAATGTTGACCTGAAACTGATCAATTTTCAGCCCCTGCTCAGCCAGAGCATTGCGTAATTGCGGAAGATTCCGCTCAAGAAGTTCCTGAACCTGATGGCTCTGAGCCTGGATATTAGCTCGAATCCGATCCCCTTCAACCATCAGCTCAAGCTTCAACGAACCTAGTTCAGCTGGTTGCAAACGGAGAACCATGCGCCCCGATTCACCATTCACACTGCCGGAAATCTGCGTCACAACCTGGTCAAAAATCTGACCTTCGGTCACGTGCTGACCACTTGCCAATTGCACAATTGGGGTCTGCGGCATCGCTTTGTTCATTTCCAGCCCTTGAACTTGTGGTTGCCCTTGTGGTTGCAGATTGTGTTGTGTCTGCTGAGCCAAGTTTTCCAGCACGTGTTTAGCAGCAGTTCCAGAAAGCTGAGTTGTTTCAACTTGCTGCGGTTGCACCAGCATCTCAGCAGCTGGAACCTGAGCCACCGGTTCACTTTGATTCACTTCCGCCTGTTGCTTTAAATTGTGCAGTGAAATTTGTTCTTTTGCTGACTGAGTCTGCTGGATTGGTCGCTGCTCTGGCCGTGACTTGAGTAGCCCGGCAAAGCGAGGGTCAATCTCCTCAGCGGCTTCTTCCATCACGAAGGATGCTACTTCAGCTGGTTGCTCCACTACTGCAACACTTTCTTCTACAACAACGGTTTCAACTGCAACCACTTTTTGAGAAACAACTGAATCAAAAATCTTCTGCAAAACCTGTCGAGCTTGTGCCAGATTTCCCCTAACCACTGGAGCCACATTCTGCGGCTGTGCTTCAACTCCCATAGCAGCTGCCAGTGCGCCATTTTCCTGTAAACTGGATTCAGCGGTAAGTTGCTCTTCTACTGCTGTAACCAGTTGTGCTAACAACTCTTCGTGACCCGAATCTTCATCCAGGGATTGAAGCTCTGCGACCAACGACGACAAATCAACGCCTGCTAACACCTGTTCCCCATGAAGTTCTGTTGATTCAAGTTGCTGAACCAGATCAGTCAACAGCTTTTCAATACTGTCGAGACTGTCGGAATTCTCAGCCATCGCAATTGGTTCACCCTTGTCCATAACCTTCATCAGGTCGACGAGTGTGTGCTGCAGTTTGGCTTGCGGTTGTGGAATCGTCGTCATTTGAATGCTGCTTTCATCAACAACTTCAGCCAAAGGCTCTGTTTGCCCGGTTGACTCTTGCTTCATTGCATTTTTGTGCTTGTGGACAATAACTTTCTTATCACTTGAATCTGCAGCAACTGCTGCATCTTTTTCGACTGGTTTTCTCTCATGCTGCGGTTGTACCTGTTGTTTTTCATTCAGAACCTTGCCGAATTGCTGCTCATCTTTGTTTACCGTTTTCACTGGAGCAACAACATCCACAGGCGGCTTTCCCATGTCGATCATCGATAATACATGCATCTGTTTCACCTCCTTTCCTTAAGATTCATTTTCGGGATCAGTATCCCGATTTATCCTTCACCGGTATTTCGGTAAAAGCCTTACTCAGTTCTGTCGCGGTTTCTGCATCGAGACTATCGAGAATCTTACCTGCCGTCTTTTTCTTGATGCCAAGCAACAGATCAACGGCTAATTGATAATCGAGTGCCTTAATCAACACTGCAGCTTTTTGCGGATTCATCTTTTCGTAGATCTTGCTCAATTCCCCGATCCGCTCCCCCTCCGTTTCATCTTTACGATCGAGCAACTTGACCAGTTCGTTCCGTAACTGCTGCATAGCCGCGAGCTTCTTATCGACTTCTGCCTCCAAGGTCTTTAGCTGCATTTCCTGAGCATCGATTTTGCTTTCCCGCTCGTCCAGTTTGGCGTATTCATCTTCAATTGATACCAGAATGCGACGCTCTTCAACTGACGAAATCTTCTCCTCATCCACCAATCCGGACTCGGCTGCATACAGATTCCCAGAACAAAGAAAAAGTGTCATTGCCAGCAATATCATCCTCAGAATCATGAGTTATTCCCTCTGTTGCGGAGGCTGACTTCATCCAGCATCACTCGCTCTTTGCGAGCAAGTTCCTGCTGGTATTCCGCCTCCTGCTTATCTTTTAATTTCTCCATCACCTGACGCTCCCGTGCGGCATGAAGGAGGTCCTTACGCTCGGACAGAATCTGCCGATCAAGCTGCTGTAAATGCCCCTGGATATCCACAATCAAACGGCGACAATGTTGAATCTGCGATTCATACAAATCAATTTCCGCAACCGTTAGACCTTCCTGCTGCCGCTGCGTTAACTCGTCATCATGCTGCTGCAGATTCTGAAGTTGCTGTTGCCATTGGGTTTCCAGTTCATTGTGTCGCTGCAAGCTGGCCGCCAGAAGCTGTTGCGCCTGATCTTCCAGAGATTGCCGATAATTAAGCACCGATTGAAGTTTAAATTTTCCGGCCATCGTTTATCGCTCTCTCCCCTGGCGGCGATCTTGAAGCAACGTCGTTAAACTTTCTATTGTCGTCTCCATATCAACAGCATCGTTCATCCCTTGTTGCAGAAACTCGATAATTGCCTCGATCTGGGAAATAGCATAGTCAATTTTCCCGTTACTTCCTTCAACATAGGCGCCGATATTAATCAGATCCTCGGCCTCTTTGTAGGTCGCCATGATTTCCCGAACTCGACCATTCAACTGAACATGCTCAGGGCTGACGATATCTCGCATGACCCGGCTGGCAGAGTTGAGGATATCGATAGAAGGATAATGATTGCGTGCTGCCAGATCACGTGACAGCACAATATGCCCGTCAAGAATCGACCTGACCGCATCGGCAATCGGCTCGTTCATATCATCCCCTTCAACCAGCACGGTGTAGAGACCGGTGATACTCCCTTTCCCCTTAAAACTGCCGGCTCGCTCCAGCAATTTTGGGAGCGTGGCAAAGACCGACGGGGTATAGCCTTTGGTGGTTGGTGGTTCACCGATGGCCAGACCAACCTCGCGCATTGCCATGGCAAAACGGGTGACAGAATCCATTAACAGCAGAACGTTCTTTCCCTGTGCGCAAAAATACTCAGCAATTGTTGTCGCGACAAAGGCTCCACGCATCCGTAACAATGGTGACTGATCTGAAGTTGCGGTAATCACCACCGACCGGGCTAAACCTTCCGGGCCAAGATCGCGTTCGATAAATTCACGAACTTCCCGACCCCGCTCACCAATCAGCGCAATTACGTTGACATCAGCTTGCGTATGTTTAGCCATCATCCCGAGCAACACACTTTTACCCACCCCTGAGCCGGCCATGATCCCCATCCGTTGTCCTGAGCCACAAGTCAGCAGACCATTGATTGCCCGCACACCAAGATCAAGTGGCTGAACAATCGGCTTTCGCGCCATGGGACTCGCTGGCAACGCATACAATGGGCATTCGTGTTCACAAGGCTGTAGCGGTCGTTCATCAAGGGGTTGTCCAAGCGCATCAAGAACGCGACCAAGCAGATGATCCCCCACTGGAATAGTGGCACTGTCGCGCACCACCTGAATCAAACTCCCAGGGCCGAGGCCGCGAAGCTCACCCAACGGCATCAACAATGCCCTAGAATCGCGAAAACCAACCACCTCAGCCGGAATCGGCTCGCCTTTCCCCAGCGGAATCAACCGACAAAGGGTGCCAACCGTCGCCGTCGGGCAATAGCCTTCGACCACCAGACCAACAATCTGGATTACTTTGCCACTCACTTTGAGCGGATTGACCGCTTTA
>JASJGT010000192.1:0-3320 GCA_033791405.1 Desulfuromusa sp. | reverse complement strand
TATTAGGATTGCCGATGCGAGAAACTATCGAACTGGAAAAAGCTTTGGAGCAAAAGCACAAGGGTGCTTTGATAATAGATGTGCGGACTCCAGCAGAGTTTGATGAGACGACTATTCCTGGTGCTGTGAATGTCCCTATTTTCAGTAATGAAGAACGGGTTCAAGTCGGAACTTTATTTAAACAACAAGGGAGAAAGGACGCGCGAAAACTTGGTGTCCAGCTGGTTGCACCGAAAATCCCCCTGTTGATGGAACAGGTTGAAAATTTACGGCGTGGCCATTCTGGACCGGTGGTTGTGTTCTGCTGGCGCGGTGGGATGCGTTCTCTCGCTATGACCTCATTCATGAATTTGGCAGGAATCCCTGCTCAACAGCTACTCGGGGGGCACAAAGGATTTCGCCGCAAGGTCCTCGATTATTTTGAACAACAGCAATGGCCGCCGGTTTTTGTTCTGCGTGGTTTGACCGGAGTAGGGAAAACCCGGGTTTTGCATCAGCTTGAGGAGATGGATTATCCAGTTGTTGATCTGGAAGGGTTGGCAAACCACCGAGGCAGTGCTTTTGGAGCTCTGGGGCTGGAACCGCAACCAGCACAAAAAAAATTCGATTCTCTGCTCTGGGATCGGTTTGAACAGCTGAAAGATAAACCATACTTAGTGACCGAGGGTGAAAGCCTACACATCGGTCGTGTGATGGTGCCAAAATCGTTTCATCAAGCGATGCAAGTGCAGACCAGTCTCTGGTTGACTGCGCCGATGGATGTTCGCACACAAATTATTCTGGAAGATTATCCCGCCCTCGATCAACTACGGGAACAGTTTGAAAAACCTATCAATGCATTAAAGGAACGTTTGGGGGGCAAGGTTGTCACCGAGTTTCTTAAACTGTTAGATTTGGGGCAATGGGATAGATTGGTGCGCGAGCTGATGGTTCGTTACTATGATCCCCTCTATTTGCACACCCTCCCTGAGCATAGAGTCGAAATTGAGCTTGAAACAGTTGATTCTGCGACTCAGAAGGTTGCTGCGGCGTTGGATGAGATTACCTTCCCCCTTTGACAAAGGGGGATCGAGGGGGATTCATGCTCGAATATAATGCTACGCTAAAAGAGTCGTCACGAAGCTTGCGTAGCAATATGACCGAGGCCGAACGATTGTTGTGGTCGCGATTGCGGCGTAAGCAATTGCAGGGGATTCAGTTCTATCGTCAAAAGCCGATTGGAAACTTTATCGTCGATTTTTATGGCCCGGCAGCAGGTCTGGTGGTTGAGGTGGATGGCAGTCAGCATTTGGAAGCGGAACATAGAGTGCGGGACGAACTCAGAGATGAATTTCTTACCGAGCATGGTTTGACCGTCCTGCGGTTTGATAACCGGCAGGTTCTGTGTGAGACTGATGCTGTTGTCGAACGGATCTTGCGGTGGATGATCGATCGGAGTTGAATCCCCCCTGACCCCCCTTTGTCAAAGGGGGGATAATCTTTATTAAGGATAGAAAAGAGGATTGCGATGAAATTCATAGTCAAAAAAGGCGATGCTTTAAAACAGAAAACTCCTTGTCTGGTTCTGGGTGTTTTTGCGGGTAAATTGAAGAATGAGCAGCTGTCACAAATCGATCAGCAGGTTGGCGGCGCTTTAGACCGAGCGACTCAAAGTAAAGAATTTAGCGGTGGCAAGGGAGAAGTCCTGTTACTGCACAGTGGCTCCCAGGCTGCTGCTGATCGAATTTTATTGGTCGGGTTGGGAAAGGAATCTGATTTTTCTCTGCGCTCTTTGCGTCAGGTTTCCAGTAATGTAGTTAAATTTTTAGCTGAAAAACAATTGGCAAGTTTTGCCCTTGCACTGCCGCAGGTATCGATTAAAAAAACGACTTTTGCTGAACGGGTTCAAGCGATTACGGAAGGGATCTTGTTAGCAGATTACCGTTACGATCGCTATCTCCCTAAGGCGAAAGCAGGGCAATCGGTTCTTTTGAAACAAGTTGTTTTGCTGGTTTCTGCCAAGGAAAGTACGACGATCGCTAAAGCTGCCGTTGAAACAGCTGAAGCTATTGGTGCAGGGGTTTGTTTTGCCCGTGATCTGGTGAACGCTCCGGGAAATCTGAAATCCCCCGAATATATGGCAATGCAGGCTGTTGCCATGGCGGAACAGGTTGGGATCAGTGCTAAACTGTTGGATCGTCGTGAACTGGAACGGCAGGGGTTTGGTGCCATGCTCGGTGTTGCTCAAGGAAGCGAGCGGGAGCCGTATCTGATTGTATTGGAATACCAGGGAGGAGATGAAACAGACAAACCAATTGCCCTGGTTGGCAAGGGAGTCACTTTTGATGCCGGTGGTATCTCGTTGAAGCCGGCAGAAAAAATGGACGAGATGAAGATGGACATGGGTGGTGCAGCTGCAGTGCTCGGAACTATCATGACGGCTGCAAAGATGAAGTTGCCGATCAACCTGATTGCTGTGGTTCCTGCGGTGGAGAATATGCCTTCTGGAACCGCGATCCGTCCCGGGGATATCCTGACCTCACTGTCGGGGAAAACTATCGAAGTTCTCAATACCGACGCCGAAGGTCGACTTATTCTGGCTGATGCGCTGACCTACGTCGGTCGTTATGATCCCCGCGTTGTGATCGATGTTGCTACTTTGACCGGAGCAGTTATCGTTGGGCTGGGTAACCATGCTGCCGGTATTCTAGGCAATCATGATGGACTGATTCATCAATTGATTAAAGCTGGAGAGCAGAGTGGCGAAAGACTCTGGCAGTTACCGTTGTGGGAAGAATACACTGAAATGATCAAGAGTGATTTTGCCGACGTGAAAAACACCGGAGGTCGAGCCGCTGGAACCATTACCGCAGCAGCTTTTCTGCAAGAATTTGCCGATAACCACCGCTGGGCACATCTAGATATTGCTGGAATGGCCTGGGAGGGTAGTGGTAAGGCCGGGCAACCCAAAGGCGGAACAGGGTTTGGTGTGCGGGTCTTGGTGGAATACCTGCGCGGAGAAGTAAAGTGATCAGTGTACAACAAGTATAAATAAAATTCTTACTATCAGTTGTCTGGACGGGCATTGAAGAAGTGAGAAGAGACTTTTTTGGATAAAAGTTTTGAGGTCTTTGCTTTCAACACGGCGGGTTGGATTAAGCTATACTGAATTGACAAGAACTGCTCTGGTGAAAAGAATGCTCTGGTTTTTTAAGAGGTAAAACAGCTTTGAAATATCTGGTTAGCGCTATTTTATGCGTGTGCTTGATCTGCCCTATCCAATCTTGGGCTGCTGATCTGGTTGCCACTGGAATGGTTGTGGCTGAAACCCCTGTATTCCC
>JASJGT010000191.1:0-12696 GCA_033791405.1 Desulfuromusa sp. | reverse complement strand
GGTTATGCTGCTGCACTCAAAAAGGATATCTACTGCTATGCCGCTGATTGTCGTGAGATGATTGAAAGAGTTCGAGACAAACAGCAGTTGTCTGCCGATGCGACATTATGTCAGGAGGGCAAAACAATAGAAGACTTCAATCTTTCGCACAATTTGATGATGATCGATCTCGTAGTGGCTGTGGATGCTGAATCATGTTTGGCACATATCGCAAAGGTGCAGAGCGGGAAAAAATCTGGGATATAAAAGAATACCGCTAGTTTAAGCAACTTTGTAGTAAACTCGGAGCACCATCGGAGGCTGCCCAAGAGTTTATGAGCCATGCAACTGTGGCGGTCGCAAAGGGACAAAGCAGTTCTCGGCTGATTATTGTATGGATCGGTCGTGTTTTTATAATTTGAAGAATTATTGCTATCAGTGATCAAGGTATAGGGAAACGTGATATCTCACCGGCCAAGAAAATGCTTCGGTCAACATTTTTTGCAAGATCGTTCTGTCATCGATAAAATAATCTCTGCAGCACAGCTAGATTCACAACAGCAGGTGGTCGAAATCGGTCCGGGACTGGGGGTGTTAACGGATGAATTATTACCCCGGTCAGCCCATGTTGAGGTGATGGAGATTGATCGTGATTTGATTGCACGACTGGAAGCGCGTAACGATTCGCGTTTGACTGTACACCCGGGCGATGTCTTGAAACTTCCCTGGCGTGAATTGCTTAAACAGCCCCCTTATACTTTGGTTGCTAATCTTCCTTATAATATTTCCAGTCAAGTTGTTTTTCGACTGATTGAACACCGCGATTTATTTCAGCGGATGGTGTTAATGTTCCAACGCGAAGTAGGGGAGCGATTAGTTGCGTCACCCGGTGGGAAGGATTATGGAATTCTGTCGGTTCTCAGTCAGCTCTGGTACGATATAAAAACAGTAACTCTGGTTAAGCCAGGTGCATTTTCTCCTCCTCCAAAGGTTGATTCAATTGTTCTTAATTTTCAGCCGTTGCAAATTCCGCGCGTTGATCCGGTTGATGAAGTTTTATTTAAAAAAGTGGTTAAAGGAGCATTTACTCAACGGCGTAAAACTTTGCGCAATAGTCTTCTGGCTAGCGGATTTACTGCTGAAGATATCGATTATGCTCTCCAGCAATCGGAAATTTCACCGGGTTGCCGTGGTGAAACATTATCACTGCAAAACTTTTCTGATCTCACCAAATCTTTTGCCTGATTTTTTTATTAAAAATTTATAAAACATGCTTGAAAACTGACAATTGGTGGTCTATCCTTGAGAAATGCTGTCATCGATAATTTTGTTTGTGGCCGAGCATGATAAGTTTACCCTTTTTGGTGAATTAGGGAGATAAACATGAAGGTGACAGTGGCCCGTGGTGGTCGAACGTCAGAGGAAAGAGAGCAGCTTTTTCAACCTGAGAATATTGAACAAGAGTTGATCCGACAGGGTCAGACAACAGGTTTGCCTGCTTGTCTGGATTTGGCGAATATATTACGGCAGGAAATCCCGGAGAATTTTTTATCTCCACTTTCTTTGCCTGAGCTTGTAGAGAACCTGCTACAAGCGAGTAGATTTCTTTCTAAACGCAGTAAAGATGAAATTAAGGTTAAATTACAGGCGCAGGAGACACCTGGTCACTATTATCTTTTTACCAATTCTCCCGATGCAAATCATATATTTTTCTCACTTCAAGAGTACTTGCACCGCCGCTCTTACCATTTCCGTGTCATTTGTCATCCGATTCTTTCTGTTTCACGCGAAAACGCTGTACTGCAGCAAGTTTCAGAGGGGGATGGCTCCCTGCCTCAGGAATCTTTTGTCTGGATGGAACTGGAACGTTTTCCTGCTCACAAGGTTGAAGATTTAGAGCACGCCATCACAACGATTATTTCTTCTGCTGTTATGATCAGCCAGGATCGACCAGCAATGTTACAGAGGATTGCCGCTCTTGGTGAAATAGATGGCCTAAGTCAATATCGGGATCTGTATGATTGGTTGCAACAGGAAAACTTTATTCCCGTTGCAACTCGTAGCTACACTTATAGCAAAGGCGCTGACGCAACTGCCTTTGCTGAAGAAATAGGCTCATCTTTAGGTCTAACTGAGTTCTACGATCGGGCTTTTTATAATGACCCACAAACTGTCACGTTAACGCCGGAAAAGGTTTTTTCACTGCTTGGACGTGGAAGAAATGTTGATTTGGAAAAGACCGAAATCCGCTGTCCTCTGCACCGTTTCGAGCGGTTGACATATATTGGTTTGCGCGAAAAATTGGCTGATGACCGATATCGTGAACATTGCTTCTGGGGTTTTTATACGCAAAAAAGTATTGATGAAAATGCTTTTTCCATCCCGGCTTTACGACAAAGGATTGAGCTGGCACAGAAGCAGTTGAAAATACCACCGAACTGTCATAATTATCTTAAGACAAAACAAATTATTAACAGTTTTCCCAAAACTGAATTATTTCTGATGGCAGATGCTGAATTACGGCGGATGCTACGATCCTTTACCCAGATGCACCGTCAGGCAGGAGTTAAAGTAATTGTCGCTCCGAGTGCCGCAGAAGCGGCTCTGACCTTGATGCTGATCATGCCAAATGATTATTATCTGCCGGAACATATTGAGCGGATGGAGAGCTATTTAAGGCGTTATTTTAAAGCGATTGCTGTCGAATCACGTTTGATCCATCTTGCCTCCGATTACCTGAGCTTGCATGTCAATATGCAATTGCATAAAAAAGAGGTAAAGATTGATCTGGTTCAATTGGAACAAGGTTTAACCCGCGTTACGATGCCTTGGAAATTGAAATTCAGAGCATTGCTTGAAAAAGATTTTACCGGAGACGCTTTCTCAACCTGGGAGCGTTACAGCAAGGCGTTCAATAAGGATTATCGATCTCGAACACATCCACGCTTTGCTGTTCGGGACGTGAGAAATATCGAAAAATTATTGCAGGACAGGCAGGATTCATTTGATCTTTGGGGACCGTTTCACGAAGAAGATGACTATTATCGCCTGCAGTATTATAGTTTCAGTCGTAGTTATTTGAACGATCTGATGCCATTTTTACAAAATCTGGATCTTTGTGTTCTACACGAAATTGACTCCGATCTGGACGTCGGTTCAGAGCAGGTTTTTATCAAAAGCTTTGCTATTAAACCAAACGCCACCAATAGTTTGCCGTTTAAACAGATCAAGCCTCTGTTGCTGGAGACCCTTCGAGCACTGCAGAACAATGAAGTAGAAAATGACTACCTGCACCGTTTGCAGCCACTGACCGGTCTTTCCTGGCGCGAAATAGATGTTTTCCGTGGCTATAGAAGTTACTATTTTCAATTGGGGAGCCCTTTTACCAAAAAACGTGTTGCTGATGCATTGATCAATAATGCCAAGGTTGCTCACCTTCTCTATCGTTATTTTGAAGGACGTTTCAAACCAGCTGAAAAGTTAGCAGATCCGATGACTCGTGAACTTGAAGTTCTGTCGCCGATTCGGCAAGAACTGGTGACCGCTCTTGAGGTGGTCAGTGATACCAATGAAGATAAAATCCTGCGAACTTTATTCAACTTAATCGATTCAACCATCAGGACTAATTTCTTCCTCCGTTATCAGCAGGACGATTATTTCTTCTCCTTTAAAATCAACGCCCTTGGTGTTATCGATATGCCGTCACCAAGACCGCTTTATGAAGTTTATGTCCATTCGGCAAAAATGGAAGGTCTCCATCTGCGGGGTGGCAAGGTTGCTCGCGGTGGTATCCGTTGGTCAGATCGTCCTGATGATTTCAGAACTGAAATTCTTGGACTGGTCAAGGCGCAAATGACCAAAAATGCGGTGATTGTTCCAGAGGGTTCCAAAGGTGGTTTTGTGACCAAGCAGGTGAGTCCTGACCGAGAAATAATGGGAGAAATTGTTAAGGATGCCTACCAAACATTAATGCGTGGTTTGCTTGACTTGACCGATAATCGGGTTGGTGACGACATTGTCCAACCGGAAGGAATTATTACTTACGACGATCAGGATCCCTACCTGGTTGTCGCTGCCGATAAAGGGACGGCCCATTTGCCTGATGCTGCAAATGCTGTCAGCGAATCTTATGGTTTCTGGTTAGGCGATGCTTTCGCCAGTGGTGGTTCTCATGGCTTTGATCATAAAGTGCTTGGAATTACCGCACGTGGAGCCTGGGAAAGTGTTAAACGGTCGTTCCGGGAAATCGGGCACGACATCCAGACAAAACCTTTCACTGTCGTAGGTATTGGCGATATGAGTGGTGACGTGTTTGGTAATGGGATGATGTTATCACGTCAAACCAAGTTGTTGGCGGCATTTGATCATCGTCATATTTTCCTCGATCCTGACCCCGATCCAGAAATCTCTTGTACTGAGCGCGAACGGCTTTACAATCTTCCCCGCTCCAATTGGGAAGATTACAACCCTGAGCTGATTTCTGAGGGTGGTGGTGTTTTTTCGCGACAACTGAAGGAAATTCCATTGTCGGCACCGATTGCAGACTGGCTTGGAGTCCGGCAGGGGAGTATCGATGTCCCAGGGTTGATCAAATTGTTGCTGACTTCACAGGTTGATCTGCTCTGGAATGGTGGTATCGGAACCTATGTAAAAGCGTCGTCACAGACTAATGAGGATGCTGGTGACCGGGCGAATGATGCTGTCCGTATTGATGGTGCTGAGTTGCGTGCCAAAGTTGTTGGTGAAGGTGGAAACCTGGGTTTAACCCAGTTAGGGCGGATTGAATACGCCATGAGTGGTGGTCGGATTAACACCGATGCAATCGATAATTCAGCCGGTGTTGATACGTCTGACCATGAAGTTAATTTGAAAATTCTGCTTCGGCTGTTACGCCAAGAAGGGCATATCAAGAACCTTGAAGATGGCTATTCATTTTTAGATGAAATGGAAGAGACCGTGTGTCATGATGTCCTTTCCAATAATTATACCCAGACCTTGTCGCTCTCTCTTGATGCAATACGTTGCGAAGAAGATGTTGAGCCTTACCTCGATCTGATGGATCGGTTGGGGCGTTCTGGACTTCTTGATCGGCGTGGAGAATTTTTGCCCAGCCGTAAAGAGGTTTCTGCACGACAACCAAACCGTCTGGTGCGCCCTGAACTAACTGTTTTACTCGCTTATAGTAAAATGTTCCTGTTTAAAGCTCTTCTCGATTCTGAGTTACCGCAAAATAAAGTTGTGTCTCAGTTGCTGTTTGATTATTTCCCACAACAAGCCATTGATCGCTATAGTGATTCGTTATTGCGTCACCCCTTGGCCAAAGAAATTACCGCAACCATATTGACCAATCGGGTTATTGATCAGGCGGGGAGCACTTTCCTTCAAACCATCAGTCGTATGACGGGGCGTACTCAGGTTGATGTTGCAAATGCCTATTTGATCTTTGATAACTTGCTCAATGGTCATAAGCTCCGTCAGGCTGTTTTTGCTCTGGATAATAAAATATCAGCAGACCGACAATATGAATTGTTGCTGAAACTTGAAAACTTACTCAGTTTCTTCTGTTCATATGCCTTAAGCAACAGCATGGAAATCCCATCTTCGGAGCAGAATCTGGAACGAATCAGCCAGCAATTAAAGCAATACGCAGAACTGTTGCCGAAAGTTCTTCCTGCTGATTCGTGGCAGAAATGTGAGCAACTACAGACACAACTTCAGCAAGATGGCCTGAGTGAAGAAATAGCCAACATGTATGCTGTTCTCGATTTATTGGCCGACTTCTTACCTTTGATCTGTATGGTTGAATCCTCAGGACAGGATTTGGAGCAACTGGCACGGATTAAGGTTCTGGTTGATGAAAAGATTAACAGTACAGCTATCTACGAAGTCCTGGAAGAAGTTCCGGTATTGGATAGTTGGGATCGTCGTGCCCGTGAATCTCTGATCAGTTCTTTGCATTCGGTTAATATCAGAATTGTTCAACAGGTTGCGTTGGAAGCAGTTGCCATGCCGCAGAACTTTTTCTCCAAACGGCGGCAAAAAATGCGCTCATTTGAGGGATTACGGCAGTCTTTGATCAGTGACGTTCCGCGTAATTTTCACCCCTTTACGGTGTTGTTACGATCCCTGGAGAGTCTGTTAACAGCATAAGTATGAATTGAGTGACCAGGGGCGGGATTTACCCGCCCCTTTTTATTGTTAATTTGATAATAACTGTGTTATATCCCTTTTTTGTTCTCAAAGTGTGACAGCTGACCCGAGACAAGCTTCGGAGTCACGCTGGATTTTAAAAAAATCAAATACCGCCTGGATCTACGGACTGGGACGGAAGGTGATTTGAATAAATCTGAGCAGGAATATTCTGCCTATGCCTTTCGTTACTTGCGAAGGGCATTTTTTATTTTTTGCTGAGGAATAATCATGAAAAAACGTAAAACCATTCTTGATATCGGTCTGATGAAAGAACAGCAGGACAAAATTACTGTTTTGACTGCTTACGATTATCCATTTGCTCAATTGATGGATGCTGTTGGTATCGACATGATTCTGGTTGGTGATTCAGTCGGTTCAGTCTTCTCCGGCTATGACAATACCCTTCCGGTGACATTGGATGAGATGCTCTATCATACCAAAGCTGTAGTGCGTGGTAGTCAACAGGCGCTGATAGTCACCGATATGCCCTTTATGTCTTATCAGATTGATGAGCGGGATGCGCGGCTGAATGCTGGCCGGTTGATTAAAGAGGGTGGTGCACAGGCAGTTAAGCTGGAAGGTGGCGAACATATGTCTGCAACCATCCGCAGTATTGTTGATATCGATATCCCGGTTGTTGGTCACATTGGTTTAACCCCACAGTCAATACATCGTATGGGTGGGTTTCGGGTTCAAGGACGCGAAGAAGAACAAGCGAGAAAGATTCTTGCCGATGCTAAAGCGGTGGAGGAGGCTGGAGCTTTTGCCATGGTTCTGGAAGGAATCCCACGCGACCTGGCAAAAGCAGTTACGGAATCGGTCTCTATCCCGACCATTGGTATTGGCGCCGGTGTTGATTGTGACGGACAGGTCCTGGTGATTCACGATATTTTGGGCCTCTGTGATAAATACTCACCAAAATTTGTTAAACGCTATGCAGATATTTCTGCCACCATCTCTCAAGGAATTGAGACCTATATCAAAGAAGTTAAAGGTGGCAATTTTCCGACTTCTGAACATTCATTCAAGTAGGGCAACATGGATATCATCAGATCAGTCAGTGAAATGCAGCAGTGGGCGTCCTCTGTGCGGTCAGCAGGGAAATCTATTTCCTTTGTCCCGACGATGGGATTCCTCCATCAAGGGCATTTATCATTGTTGAAAGAGGGACGCAAACGGGGAGATTTTCTGGTGCTCTCTATTTTTGTTAATCCAACTCAGTTTGGCCAGGGTGAAGATTTTGATGACTACCCGCGTGACTTGCAACAGGATTGTGAAATAGCACAACAGGCCGATGTTGATATTATCTTTGCTCCTGAAGCTAAGGATATGTATCCAAACGGATACGCAACTTATGTTGATGTTGAAGGGATTACAGAAACCCTCTGTGGTAGTAGTCGCCCCGGCCATTTTCGGGGTGTCTGTACAGTTGTCAGCAAGCTTTTCAATATTATTCAGCCTCACGTGGCTATCTTTGGTAATAAGGATTTTCAGCAGCTGGCAGTTACTAAACGCATGACGTTAGATATGAATATGCCGGTTGATATCCTTGGAATGCCGATATTTCGTGAGGATGACGGCCTGGCAATGAGCTCACGCAATGTTTACCTGAGCGCGGATCAACGTCAACAGGCTCTGGTTCTTTCGCAGTCTCTGACACAGGCAAAAGAGTTGGTAGGCCTCGGTGAAACGGATTGTGCCGCTATTATTTTTCAGTTGATTAAAAATATAAGTCAGCAACCTGATGCCCGTATCGATTATGTGCAGATCTGCCACCAGTTGACTCTGGAAGATCAAAGCCAGGTTGATAAAGATTCTGTTTTGTTGCTGGCGGTTTATTTTGGCAAAACTCGTTTAATCGATAATGTTTTTCTGGTATCAGCCGATGACTGAAACTGCTCTTGCCAATCTACAAAATCTGTATCGTATCTTTACTGTTCCAGAAGCCCCCGAATCAACTTTGGGTGCCGTTGATCAGGCTATCAGTGCAAATGTTGCTGACTTTTTGCAGAAACATATCGTCGCACTGGAGCGGAGTCTGGAAGATATTGAAAATGACTTTTCCGTATCTAAAATTCCTGAAGAACCTTCTTTTGTCTCAGAATATGCCGATTTTTTGAAACAGAAACTGGTTGCTCAGTCGGTTCATACCGCAGCTCCAGGTTTTGTCGGTCATATGACCTCTGCACTGCCTTATTTTATGTTGCCGTTGTCAAGAATCATGACCGCCCTTAATCAGAATCTGGTCAAGGTTGAAACTTCAAAAGCATTTACCCCTATGGAACGTCAGGTGTTAGCCATGTTGCATCACCTGGTCTACCGGCGGGATGATAATTTTTATGCGCGATGGATTCATGACAGCCAACATGCCTTAGGAGCCTTTTGTTCTGGTGGCACCATCGCCAATACTACTGCACTCTGGGTAGCCAGAAATCAGCTTTGTGGGCCAGATGGTTCTTTTTCCGGGATTGCCAAGGAGGGTTTATTCAAAGCGTTACAACATTTGAATTGCAATGGACTGGCTATTCTGGTCTCACGCCGGGCACATTATTCATTGGGGAAAGCGGTCGATCTGCTCGGTATCGGTCGAGATAATCTGATTCTGGTAGATACCGATGTGGATAGTCGAATCGATATGCAATCCCTTAAAAGTGAATATGTAAAGTTACGTAAGGATAACATCCGACCACTGGCCTTGGTCGGGATTGCTGGAACGACTGAAACCGGACATGTTGACCCGCTGGATGAATTGGCCGATTTCGCTGAAGAAGTGGGTTGCCATTTTCATGTTGACGCTGCCTGGGGTGGTCCAACTCTGTTTTCGGAAACACACCGCCATTTACTCAAAGGGGCTGAACGAGCCGATTCGCTAACCATTGACGCCCATAAACAACTCTATGTGCCGATGGGTGCCGGGATGGTTCTGTTTAAAGATCCACACGCCCTCTCTGCCATTGAACATCACGCTAACTATATTTTGCGCCATGGATCCAAAGATTTAGGAAGTCATACTTTGGAGGGGTCACGACCGGGTATGGCCATGTTGGTTCATGCCGGTTTGTCAATTATTGGGCGTAAAGGGTATGAACTGCTCATAGATCTGGGGATTGAAAAAGCACGACAATTTGCAGAGATGATCGTGGCACATTCCAACTTTGAATTGATAACGGCTCCCGAGTTAAATATTCTTACCTACCGTTACAATCCGGCCTGGTTACAAGAAAAAATGGGGCAACTGGATCGGGAACAGTTACAGAACATCAATCAGTTGTTAGATCTGATAACTCAAGAGGTACAGAAGCGTCAGCGTGAAGCGGGAAAAACCTTTGTCTCCCGGACACGGTTGCGTTCTTCTGGCTATCCTGATGTACAGATTTCGGTCTTCCGGTCGGTGCTCGCAAATCCTCTCACGACAGAAGCTATTTTAGCAGCGGTTCTTGAAGAGCAATGTGCTATTGTTAAACAAACAGAGGTACAGAATCTTATAGAAAAGATTAAACATATCGTCGCTTGATCTGATTTGGTTACCGCCTTGAATTATATCTATACCGCAAAATATTTGGTTTCGTCTAACGCTCCACCTATCGAGGGTGGGGCGTTGCTGGTTCATGGCAGAAGAATTGCCAGCGTGGCAACCCTTAAAGAAATAAAACGTAATAATCCAGAGGCTAAGGTTGTCGATTTCCAAGATGCACTGCTGGTGCCATTATTGGTTAACGCCCATACGCACCTTGAACTCACCGATTTCGAACAATGGGCTAAATTGGCAGGGGAAGTTGCACTACCCGAAAATTTTGTTGATTGGATTTTGCGCCTGATCAGGATTAAGCGAAAGTTGAGCGGAAAGCAGTATCAACTTTCATTGTGTCATGGAATTGAACAATCTCTCGCTTCAGGAACAGGAGCCGTTGGTGATATTCTAGCGCATCATTCGGCACGTAAACTTTATCACAGCAGTCCATTGTTAGGTTCTTTGTTTCTGGAAACCCTTGGGCAGGATCCGACAGTTGTCCGACGATTGAGACATGAACTCAAAGAAACTCTGAAAGATGATGTTGTTGGATCGGTGAAGTTGGGTGTTTCCCCCCATTCTCCCTATTCCATCAGTAAGGATTATCTACAGAGTGTTTATAAAAATTGTCAGCAGCAGAAAATACGTTGTACCACTCACTTGGCTGAATCGCCTGAGGAGGTTGAATTTGTTGAGAGGAGTAACGGTGATTTAGCAAGTCGACTCTATCCACAAATTGGTTGGGAAAACTATCTTCCACAACCTTCCGGGCTGCGCCCGGTTGAGTACCTGCGGCAGCAGGGTGGCTTGTTCCCGGAAAACTCGTTGGTGCATGGGGTGCAGCTGAATGATGCTGAGATTCAACTGTTAGTTGAAAAACAAATGCGACTTGTTCTCTGTCCGCGCTCTAACGCCAAACTTCAGGTTGGCAAGGCTCCAGCAGGAAAACTCCATCGGTCTGGGGTGAAATTGGCACTTGGAACCGACAGCCTGGCCAGTTGTGACAGCCTTTCTGTCTGGGATGAAATGGCTTTTGCCCATCATTGGTTCGGCGGTGAACTTGATCCGCCAACGCTATTTAATATGGCAACATTGGGTGGCGCCGAAGCTCTGGGGATAGAGAATGAAATTGGTTCTCTTGAGGCCGGAAAACTAGCCAGCTTTCAGATTTTACAGCCGAAAACAGCTGTTGCCATAGATAATGTTTTCGATTATTTTGTCTCGTCAGGCTGTACTGAAGATATTGCTCAAGTGTATCATTCGGGGAAGCCACAACAGGGTTGAAAAATATTTATAACATTGCAGTGATTGATATAAATTATGGGAATCAAAATTATCGCCACCAATAAAAAAGCTTATCACGATTATTTCATCGATGAGACTTTTGAGGCTGGAATTGCCTTGACCGGAACCGAAGTGAAATCGATCCGTGCCGGCAAGGTAAACTTGAAAGAATCATTCTGTCGCATCAAGGACGGCGAGGTTTTTATCAATAATATGAATATCGCTGCCTATGATTTTGGTAATCGGGAAAATCATGATCCGACCCGGATGCGAAAATTACTGTTGCACCATACAGAAATTGACAAGCTGATTCGTTTCACTGAGCAGAAGGGTTTGTCCATGGTGCCGACCAAGATCTATTTCAAGAAAAACTATGTCAAACTTGAAATTGGTATTGGACGTGGAAAAAAATTGCACGATAAACGAGAGACTCTCAAGCAGAAAGAGGCTGACCGAGAAATGGCCAAAGCAATCAAGAATGTCCAGAAGTAGATTTTTTGAAGAAAATATGAGATAATGCTTAGCACATCAAGTCTTAACTGATCGATAAACAACACTAACTTTCAGAATGGGGGTGTCAAGGTTTCGACGGGGGACGGAAACGAAGTGCCGCATGCCGGAGTGGGCTGGCTCCGTAACAAGCCCAACTTAACTAAACGCAGATACTGACGTTAGTTACGCACTAGCAGCCTAAGGCTGTTACGTCTTGCCAATCATTGCCTGTGTGGCTGGTCGGACGTTAATTTAGCAGGCTAGTTTCAGCGAGTGTCTGTGGCGCCGAAGCGAAACTTAAGCAGACTCGCCTGGTGGATATCCTGTCTGTGGGAGCTTCATCCGGTTAATATAAATTACAGACTACGCATGTAGACGCCTTACGTGGAAAGCTTTCGGACGCGGGTTCGATTCCCGCCACCTCCACCAAATAACCATCTAATTTAGTCTAATGAAGTCCATAAGGCCCTGATAATTCGGGGCTTTTCTTTATCTGGTGTCCAGTACCGTCTATTCTGTTGCAGTACAATTCATGGTTTGTTACAGTACGTTATGCAGTAAATCAATAATTAGCTTTCAGCGTACTGCAACGATTGGAGATTGTGGATGCCCAAAGTCGTTAAGAAGTTAACCGATGCCAAAATCAAAACAGCTAAGCGAAAAGACAAGCCTTATCGTTTGTCTCATGGTGAAGGGTTATATCTGATAATCAAGCCTGATGGCACAAAGCTTTGGCGTTTTGATTACACCCGTCCTGCTGGTGGACGTAATACTTTGGCGTTCGGTAAGTATCCAGATATTCCACTGGTTGATGCTCAAGAGAAGCTAAGAGAAGCACGTAAGCAGCTTGCTGATAAGATCGACCCATCCGATGTTCGCAAGACCTCACAGGAAGAAACGTTTGAACCGATTGCTCTTGAGTGGTTGAAAAAGAAAAAGCAGGTATGGTCTGAAAGCCATACAATAACAACTTTGGCTAGAATGAAGAATAATCTGTTTCCTTGGATAGGCAAGCGACCGATACGGGAAATTACTGCAACAGAACTTTTAAGCGTACTGCGAAGAATTGAATCAAGAGGAGCGGTTGAGACTGCTCACCGGTGCAAGTCAATTGCGGGTCAGGTGTTCTGCTACGCTGTTTCAACCGGAAGGGCTGATCGTGATATTTCCAGTGACTTAAAAGGAGCATTGCAAGAGGTTATCCCAACACATCACCCGGCAATACTCGACGAACTTAA
>JASJGT010000190.1:0-8039 GCA_033791405.1 Desulfuromusa sp. | reverse complement strand
TTCTCTGGAATAAGCACATACACAGCCCATGACTTGTTTGTCATGACCAAACATCGGACTACCTATATAGCTGGAAATGTTAGCCGAAGGGAGAAAATAGTTAGCGGAAAACAAAGGGGTTGCATTATCAGGATAAATACAAAACTGTCCCTTCAATACTTGCTGAAAGGGAGAATCAGCAACAGCTAATCGCGAGGGGGACTGATATTGATCATCCAGAAAACTTGCCCTGATTTCCAGCGTATCACCATGCATGACACCAATACAGGCTCCATCCACATGCAACCAGTTACAGAGGTTTCGGACAATTTCATCCAGACATTCCTGCCCCGTCAAGCCGACAGTACTGCGAACCAGCGTCTGAATCGATTCCTCATACTTCTCCCGCAAGGTAATATCACGGGCAACTGAGAAAAAGACGGTTTTTCCATCCAATTCAAAAAGCTGGCTCCCTATTTCAACTGGAACCCAGTGTCCACTCCGACACATCAGCTCAGTCTTAAACAGGGTCTTTCCGGACACCTTTATATCATCGAGAATTGCTGCAAAAGTGCTTTTATCTTCAAGAGCAACACGGCTAATTTGGTAGGGGGACAGCTTGAGTAATTGATCCCGCGTAAATTGAAGCATGTCACAAGCGACGTCATTCACCTCAATATATTTCCCTGGTGTTCCGTCCGAACAACACTCAGAAATAAAAACAGCATCTGCGATGCCATTAAAAAGACGTAAAAAATACTCGTTATCCTGTTGTTCAACTGTTCTGTTCATTTTTCTCCCTACCAGGATTTCATTTAAAAACTGGTTTTCCAAGAAAATTTTATTGTTGCGGGTGCATTGTAGCATTTTTTGGCTAAATCACTAACAGCTTCAATAGTCCAGTGGATAAAAAATTCCTTTGCAAAGAGGGCTGACTATGCTAGTTTTCTGCGGTTCTAACTACTTTTATAGGAGAAAGTTGCATGACCACACTTTTAATCGGATTGCATATCGTTGTCTCAATCGCACTCATTGTTATTGTCCTGTTACAAATGGGCAAAGGAGCTCAGGCAGGAGCATCATTTGGCGCTGGTGGCAGTCAAGCCATGTTTGGTTCTACCGGCGGAAACTTTATGAGTAAAGTGACTGTAGCGGCAGCGGTTATTTTCATGTTAACCAGCTTGTCACTGGCCTATTTTTATAGTTCACCAAGCTCACAAACCATGATGCCAAGTTCAGTAGAGGTGCCAGCAACAGCGCCAACTCCGGCACCAACACCAGAGCAAAAGTAACAATTTATTATTGACAATTGAAGATACGGTTCAGTATAAAGTACAACCCTTTGCCGAAGTGGTGGAATTGGTAGACGCGCCAGCTTGAGGGGCTGGTGAGCAAATTGCTCGTGCGAGTTCGAGTCTCGCCTTCGGCACCAATAATAACAAATAAAAACGGTCACTTAGTTAACTAGGTGACCGTTTTTGCGTTGTACAGATGTTGTACGATATATTCTCAATTGAACTAACACATTGTGAGCAGTTTATAAAAACATAGAAGCTGCGTACTTGTGTTGCTTTATGCTGCCCTTGCCTCCAAGAAGCATAGCAGAATTACCGCCCGAATTTAGCCTCCACTGAAACACAACCGTACTACTAAGGGTTTCGACCCCGTTTTGATACAACATATGAGATGGTGATAGATCGAGATATTTCTGTCGCCAAAAGTGTAGTGGTCAACTATTACCGGACAGTAAGTTAAGTTTTTATTAAAGAAATTATTTCCGAACACGAACTACTTCTCCTTGATTAAGTTCAAGAAGATTTTCTGATGAAATGCGAACTAAAGAAGTTTCAGAGCCACCGCCAGTATATACGACCTTTTTATCGAGTACTTTCGGATCAACCAAAAATCTAGCAGAGAATCCAAATGACGGGGTGCCACCGCAGGGAAAACCTGTGTACTCTAAAATTTCTTCTGGAGTTGCTGTTCGTGGCCTATCAATCTCAAGGGCTTTTGCAACCCTTGAGGTGCTTGCTCGATGATCACCTTTTACTATGGCAACTATCATGTTTTGATTTGAATCGATCATACAGATATTCTTCACTAAATCATCTGGATTGCCTCCTACTGCCTCAGCAGCTTCAGTGACGGAATGACACGATTGATCGAACGAAATGTGCTCGGCATCATTTGTGGTTTGTTCAAGGTAGTGTTTTAACTTATTTTCATACTGCTTCATCACTTATTTTCACCTCAAGGTACTATAAATGGCATAACGTTTTGATAACCGGTGGCGACGTGACATTGCGTGAACCACTGTGATTTTTAGAGAAAAAGCAGACGTATTTTCCATCCGCATTAATTATGTTGTTAGATTCCTATAACCGCGGTTCGTAAATATGTTGCCAAAAGTCCAAATATCATGACACCAGCTCACCAACCAATCCATCCTTACTTAGGTTAATAATCTTCACCCGCAGCAACTCCCCCGGCTCAGCCGTGACGACCGGCACCTGAACTGAAAGATAATTAGCCGACAAACCTTTGCGAAAACCATCGGTCTCGCCCCCTTCTATCACAACTTCCAACTCTGCTCCGATAAATCTCTGGGCAAAGTTCTGATGTTTTTTCTCGCCGATCTGCCGTAACAGAGCAGCCCGTTCCTTGATGGTTGTTGCAGAGATTTGCTCCGGCATGGTGGCAGCCGGGGTTCCTGTCCGCTTACTGAATGGAAAAACGTGGAGGTGACTGAACGGCAGAGATTCAAGCAATTGACAGGTTCGCTCAAACTGTTGCTCCGTTTCACCGGGAAATCCGGTGATCACATCCAGACCAATGGCCGCATCAGCCTGCAAATGCTGAATATCGTCAACCAGTTTGTGAAAGAAATCGGTTGAATAATGTCGGTTCATCCGCAGTAGAACTTCATCATCCCCTGCTTGTAATGGGATATGAAAATGGGGACAAATCCAATCAGAATCAATAATGTATTTATAGAGTGACTCCGGAAGTTCTGTCGGTTCAATCGAACCAAGTCTCAGCCGCCCTGAAAAGTTTGACTCTTCAATCTTCTTCAGAAGGTAAAGCAGATCAATCGAGGGTTGGAGATCATGACCATAATTGCCAATATGTATACCCGTCAGGACAATTTCAGGATATCCGTTATCCGAGAGTTTTTCAATCTGACGAACAACATCTGCCACCTGAACCGAACGACTTCGACCACGAGCATAAGGGATAATACAGTAGGAGCAGAAAGCGTCACAGCCATTCTGAATCTGGACAAAAGCCCGGCTGCGCTGTTCAAAACCGGTTAAAACCAGGGGTTCTATCTTTTTACAATCACGAATATCACCAACTTGAATCTTTTCTGCTTGATCAAGGGTAGCTAAACTTTCGAGAAGATGAGTTTTCTCCTGGTTGCCGATAACCAACGAAACACCAGGAAGCTGACTTAAACTTTGCGGATCAATCTGCGCATAACATCCAGTCACAACAACCCGTGCTTGCGGATTAAAGCGCCGGGCTCGACGGATCAGATTGCGGGATTGGGAATCGGTGGCAGCGGTGACAGTACAGGTATTGACAACCACCAGATCGGCTCCGGTTTCAAAAGCAACCTGGCGATAACCAGCCTGCTGCAGTTGTTCACTCATCGCCGCAGATTCAAACTGGTTAGTTTTACACCCCAGGGTGACAATAGATACTGTTGTGCTCATTGAATCCAGCCACCGCCAATGACCAGATCATCCTGATAAAAAACCGCCGCCTGCCCAGGAGTAATCCCCTGCTGTGGAGACGCAAATATCACCTTAAATTGACCATTAGACAGAGGCTCCACAGTTGCTGGCTCTTCAGTGTGACGATAGCGGATACGGCAGGTTGTTGAAAATGATTCAGTTGGTACAGAAACACTCCAGCAGCAGTCATCTACCATCATTTCGCTCTGACTGAGGTGCTGTTTTTCACCGACAATGACTTTCTTTTTCTCAGCATCAATAGCAATGACAAAGAGTGGTTCTGTCCAACCGATACCAAGCCCCTTACGCTGACCAATGGTATAGCGATAAATCCCCTGATGCTGACCGAGAACCTTTCCAGAAACATGGACGATCTCACCGTTTAGCTTTCCAGAGCCACGCTCCTGTTCGAGAAAACTGACATAATCACCATCCGGGATAAAGCAGATATCTTGACTCTCATCCTTTTCAGCGAACTGTAGCTGCAAACGCTTAGCGTGCTCGCGCACTTGTTGCTTATTCAGGTCACCAAGGGGAAACAGACAACGTGATAGCTGTTGCTGGTTTAAAGAAAAGAGAAAATAACTCTGATCTTTTTTTTTATCAATCCCTTTGCGGATAAATAACTGACTATCTTCCTCTGCAAGAGACACATAATGTCCGGTTGCGAGGTAATCGGCGCCTAACTCCAATGCTTTGTCCAGGAGCAAACCAAACTTGATTTTCTTATTGCATACAGCGCAGGGATTCGGAGTGCGTCCTGAAAAATACTCAGTACAAAAACGGGTTATTATTTGCTGGCGAAAATCAGATTCAAAATTGACTGAGAAAAATGGGATCTGTAATTGTTCTGCGACTTTTTTAGCCTCGGCAACAGCAGAGTTAGCGTGACAATTTTCATCCACAGGTTCCTGAGCGCAAGCATCCCAATGGTGCATCGTCAAGCCGATCACCTCATAGCCCTGTTCTTTTAACAGTGCAGCAGCAACCGATGAATCAACCCCACCACTCATAGCAACAACAACCCTTTTCTTCACACTCACCTCATCACCCCATCACCCCACATAGACAAAAAGGGCCCCGCTGAAACAGAGCCCTCTTTAGTTAACCTAAATTCTAATAGATTCAATCAAGGGTTTTGTTCTCTATAGTTTTTTATTGCTTCATGCAATGCATCTGCCGCCAGATTAGAACAGTGCATTTTTGCTGGTGGCAAACCATCCAGAGCTTCAGCGACCGCCTGATTTGTCAAGATCAGTGCTTCGTCAATCGTTTTACCGATAGCCAGTTCGGTCACCATCGAGGAGGTCGCAATTGCAGCACCACAACCAAAAGTTTTAAATTTGACATCCTGAATAATACCATCCTCAACCTTCAGAGAAATCTTCATAATATCTCCACAGGAGGCGTTGCCAACCTCACCAACACCGTTGGCATTTTCAACCTCACCGACATTCCGCGGGTTGGAAAAGTGATCCATAACTTTTTCTGTATACATAATATTTCTCCCTATATAATTTATAAAGTTTTAAATTTTCAGCAGGCCTTCTTGACCATGCGACACTCATCACACGACAACGGTGTCGGTTCCCCGCGATGATATAATGGACTCATTTCACGCAGACGCTGCACAATCGGCGGCAATTCCTGCAGAATAAAATCGACCTCCTCCTCGGTATTATCTGCACCAAGGCTGAACCTGGTACTGGAATGTGCCAGAACGATATCAACGCCCATCGCACCCATCACATGCGATGGTTCCAGCGATCCTGAAGTACAAGCAGAGCCCGAAGATGCCGCAATTCCCTTCATATCAAAAAACAGTAACAGCGATTCACCCTCAATATAATTAAAACTGACGTTCAGGGTGTTAGGCAGACGTAAATCCGCGTTAGGGTGCCCGTTCAATTTGACTTCAGGAATTGATGTTAAAATCCCTTTTTCAAGCTTATCGCGCAAACTGCGCACATAGGTGTAGTCTTTTTCCAGGTTCTGCAAAGCCAACTCACAAGCAACACCCAAACCGACAATCCCAGTTACGTTATGGGTACCAGCTCGCCGGTTACGTTCCTGATGTCCACCGTGCATAAAACGTGAGATCTTCGTGCCACGGCGTAGATACATCGCTCCAATACCCTTGGGTGCACCGATTTTATGACCGGAGATAACCGCCATATCAACATTCGCTTTACGCACATCAACCGGGATTTTTCCTACAGCCTGCACGGCATCAGTATGAAACCGAACTTTATGTTTTTTGGCAATTTTGCCAATTTCTTCAATCGGAAAAATATTGCCAGTCTCATTGTTAGCCCACATAACAGAAATCAAAATGGTTTTAGCTGTGATCGCTGCTTCAAGCTCAGCAAGATCAAGCATGCCGTCATGATCAACCTTGAGATAGGTCACATCAAAACCATCCTTCTCAAGCGCTTCACAGGTTTCCAGAACCGCAGGATGCTCAACAGAAGTGGTAATAATATGGTTACCCTTATCTTTTAACGCATCAGCGGTTCCCTTAATCGCATAATTATCACCTTCACTGCCGCACGAAAGAAAAACAACTTCAGCAGAAGAACAGTTGAGCAGTTCAGCAACCTGTTCACGAGCTTTTTCAATTGCACCGCCAACCATCCGACCGGCCCAATGGACACTGGACGGGTTACCGAACTGTTCACAAAAATAGGGCAACATCGCCTCTAGAACTTCGGGTTTGACCGCTGTTGTCGCATTGTTGTCCATGTAGATTTTTTTCACGAAAAGCCTCCGGTAAAATTAAAAGTTGTTAGCTGCTTACCACTCGACTGTCGAGCTGACGCCGGCCATCATTGGTTAAATCCTCAAGGGTAACAGAAGCCAAAAAAGAACGAATCTGATTTCCCAAGCCCTGCCAGACCGATTGTGTTGTGCATTCTATTCCACAACCACAACAGCCATCGGTCTTCATACACGACAACGGCATCAGTGCCTCTTCGACCGTATCAATAATCTGATCGATACGGATGTCCGCCGCAGATCGGGCAAGCAAGTAACCACCTCCTGGACCACGAACACTGTTGACAATGCCACCACGGCGCAGCTTAACAAACAGCTGCTCAAGATAATTCAACGAGATTTTCTCCCGCGCAGAAATTTGTTTAATCGAAACCGGAAGTCCATCACTGGTCAAATTCAAACTAACAAGAGCGCGTACAGCATATTGCGCTTTTGTTGACATCCTCATCAGATTACTTCCTCGCTGATCTGCTCGTTTTGGTCCTGCTTTTCATACCGGGCAAGTTCTGTTTTCAATTTTTCCTGGTTTTTTTGCAGCTCCTCAACCCTATCCGTCAGTCTATGGATTTGGTCAAAAACACAACTCACCGCTTTAGCAACGGGATCGGGCAGCTTGTCGTGCTCAAGGTCAAAACCAACCCTTTTCTCTCCCGACAAAACAACTCTACCGGGAATACCAACGACGGTTGCAGTTGCAGGGACTTCTTTAACCACGACAGAATTGGAACCGATTTTACTGTCATCACCAACCGTAAACGGACCAAGAATTTTAGCTCCGGAGCCAACCACAACATTATTCCCCAAAGTAGGATGACGCTTCTCTTTGGCCCAGGAAGTTCCGCCCAGGGTGACACCATGATAGAGGGTACAATTTTCACCAATTTCAGCAGTTTCTCCGATCACAACCCCCATGCCGTGATCGATAAAGAAACCACGACCGATTGTTGCTCCCGGATGGATTTCGATGCCAGTCATAAACCGTCCAAGGTGAGAAACAAAACGGCCCAGAAACTTCATCTGGTTATTCCACAACCAGTGGGACAGCCGATAAAAGATCATCGCGTGAAACCCGGGGTAGCAAAACAAGATCTCAAATACGCCTCGTACTGCAGGGTCACGCTCAAAGACAACCTTTAAATCTTCCTTGAGTTGAGAAAACATCCAACCGACCTCCCGACGTCTAGTATTATCGCACAATATGATGCTCTACCGAAAGACTCAACTATCACATACGCAATGTTATTTTTTACCATCGACTATTTTAATCCAGCTAAGAATTATCATACCCGACTATTTCTGTCAATTATATTCAAACAATTTAGTCAGGTATTCTCACTAGCAAAATATGGCTGTTTGAATAGATATTTGGCGGTCAAGAGAACCTCTAATTTCTCTGTTTTTTACCGTTGTTATTAGTCGACAACAGTATAAAAATCCCCTATAATACACGAGTTTTTTATTGGTCATATGATTCATTATCCAATTCCACAAGGAGTGAAAAGATGCCAGATTTCAAGTATCAGGAACCAATGCCACTCGGTGCCGACC
>JASJGT010000189.1:0-5383 GCA_033791405.1 Desulfuromusa sp. | reverse complement strand
ACTCGATGTATTTTTCTGTGCAAGAAACGCCCTTTGAGCAGGGCTGGATGCTCTCCGGGATGATTCCGGCATAGAGCAGGGTGTGGTAAAAGGCCGTCAACCCACCCAGTATGGCCAGCGGAAGAGCATACTTGATGACGTTTTTATCAAAAACGGGTAAAAGGCCAGCTGCAAAAATAAAGATTAAAGGAAACAAGCAGATCCGCTGATACCAACAGAGGACACAGGGCTCATACTCTAAGACATAGCTGAAAAAGACGCTTATCGTGGTTGACACGGTGACTAGAAGCCAACACAGAAAAAGCAGCGTCCAGTTTGTCTTCGTTGCTCGGTCAGTTTGAGACATATCTAAATTCTCCAAAATCGGGCGATGATTGTTATGAATCGCCGAAAAGTACCACTTTCCATCCAGAAACTATCCCTGTACTGGAATCCACCGGTAGAAAAACATGGTGATCGGTCCCAGTAGGTCAAACATGAGCATAATGCCGACAGCGATGAGCATGACACCGGTGCCAATTTCAATCAGGCGGATGTACTTCCGAATCCGCTTAAAAGCTGTTAGAAACTGATGAAAGAGAAGGCCCGAGAGCAAGAACGGAATGCCCAGTCCCAGAGAATAGAGCGTGAGCAAAACGACTCCTTCACCGACTTGACCGGAGGAAGCTGCCACCATCAGAATCGACGCGAGAATGGGACCGATGCAGGGGGTCCAGCCAGCCGCAAAGGCGATCCCAACCACGAAAGTGCCGATAAAACCACTCGGTTTTTTATGCAGTTGAACCCGTTTTTCGCCAAGCAGGGCACCAAAATGAAACAGGCCGGTTATATGAACTCCAAACAGGAGAATCATCAAACCGCCGATCTTTTCAACCCATTCAAGTCCTTCACGCAAGAAGGCTTGGATTTGAGCAGAAGCGATTCCAGCAATCGCACCGAGTAGAATAAAAACAACAGAAAATCCCAGGATAAAACAAAGGGAATGGAGCAAAACTGTTATGCGGACCTTGGCACTCGGCTGTTCTTCATCAAGTTGACTGAAAGACAGGCCGGTAATATAGGTCAGATACGATGGAATAAGCGGTAACACGCAGGGTGAAGCAAAGGACAGAATCCCGGCGGTAAACGCAATCCAGTAGGTTATGTCAACTGTTTGCTGGAGCAATGTCTCTATCCTTTGGTCAGGCCCTTAAAATAGGCAATCACTTTTGTGCTGGACCAATCGAGGGGGCCGATGACCTTTTGGTCAATCGTTCCATCCTTGCGAATGATATAGGATTCTGGAAACTTATAAACGCCGTAGCGTTGCTGCACAACCGCTTTATCATCGTAGAGAATGGGAAAAGTATGGGGATTTTTTTTTAGAAAATCAGGCACAATGGTTCGGCCATTTTCCTCTGTATTGATTGCCAGCATGACAAAATTGTCACCAGCCATGACTTCATTGAGCCTCTCCATCGAAGGCATCTCTTCTATGCACGGCGGACACCAGGTAGCCCAGAAATTCACCATGACAACCTTGCCGCGCAAACTTGCAAGAGAGATCTGATTGCCATCCATATCCTCAAGCTGGAAATTGGGGGCAATATCGCCGGCAACAACTGATACAGTTGTAGGCATATTGGTATAAATGTAACCAGCACCGCCAGCCAACACGAGTAAAACAATAATTAACGTCAGTCGACGCATAGTGAACCTTTCTATTTAAATTGCTGAAATAGTATTGATATTGGCTAAGAGTTACGTTGTCGAAATTGTGAGCTTTTCATGCATGATCGATAAATTCTTGTTTATACAAGTAATCGTTTCAATCATTGCTGCTGGGGTAGTTTTGCAATCTGATGGCATATTGATTCAAACTGCTAATGCCCGTTTTCCATGTGCTCGATCATTGTCCTGACCTGATCAGGGCCTTTCCCCGCAGGGGTTATATCTAAATATCTGGTCCAGGCCTCTTTGGCTTTTATTTGATCCCCAAGATCGTCACGATAAACGATGCCGAGGTTGTATAGCGATTGAACGTGGCGCGGGTTCAATTCGTTGGCCTTTTCAAAATTGCCAATCGCTTTATCGAACCAGCCAATCCGACGATACATAACTCCCTGATCGGTCAAAACATCGGGATCATTTCCCTCAATTTTGAGTGCTTCATCATAGCTTTCAATGGCCTTCATCGGCTGGTTTGAATCAAAGTAGTTATGCCCCAATTGAACCAAGGCGTTGCGGTTATTCGGGTCCTTGGCGAGGATGGTTTCTAGGTTATTAATTTTCTGTTGATAGTCAATAGCAGGAGCTGATGCGACTGACTGTTTGTCGGCTGTTTTATTTTTTTTTGCATTGGTGTAAATAACGCCACCCAAAGCACCAACAATCAAAGTCACGACCATAAGTAAAATTGTTTCTTTTTTCATGATTTATTTCTACCTGTTTGGTTCAAAGTACCATGCGGGCTTCCAGTAAAAAAACTACGGGGGAGCGTCCATATCCCATGGACCTGAGTACTTCCGTTAACATAATGGCCACGTAAGTTCCAAATCCGATCTGTCTTCTCCCTGCCCCTGAATAAGGATTGCGGACAGGTTTTCCTGTAATTCTTCTATTTTCTGATTTTCTTACACGTAAATCAGAAAATGGGTACACTCATAATTTAGGAGACTATTTCACCCGATTTTTACGAGTTGAGCGATGTCTGAGCTGTCAGGAATAAATGGGGGGGCTAACGTAGCAGGACAACTGTACGCAGAGTCGTCAAAGCATGAGGAGTCGGTAACTGGGTAGCGAAGGTTAGGTTGGCATAACGCGCAGCCACTATTATTTGAGCTGGAATGAAAGATGAATTAACTGAGGCTATATCAGGTGCAGCAATTTTACTTAGTGGGCTGGTTCGATTTGATGGAGTGATGATCGAAGAATATACAGGGGAATCAAAACAATCCCACACTAGGGCAGACCAAAAAACTCCTGTCGTAGTGGCTTTTTCGCCATGTTGAGATTCATCGTCCACAGGCTGGCAATTGTTAAAACATTGACCAAAAGAATTGAACTCCAAGCGAGAAGTGTTTTCTGCCCCCTGGCACCAAAAAGATGCATTCGCGGTGCTGAAACTAAGCAACAGATAGATCAACAAAAAAAATCGCGTGAACCACTTTGTATGTAGGGTGCGTGTCAACATGACTAGGTGCCTTAAGTAGAGATCACCACAAGAAGCTACTTGACAATACTATACCAGTCTTTATAAATGAAAATGAGGGGGGAGGTCTCGTTTCCTAACTACGCATTTGCACAGTATTTAATGTTTACCCCAGATCAAAAACAGTCAAAATAGGTTGATATGACGGCCATAGTATGCGGCCTCCGGAAGAAAATTCCCCTTCTTCCGGAGGCCGCTATGAACAATAAGGGATACAGCTATATCCCCCGTGCCTTGTTTGACGCGATCATATTTTTGGTGCAGGTGCTGCCGAAACGTTCGGTTCCAGCCAGGCTGGAACTGCTGTTCGGGCGCTGCTCACCCAAGCCGGTTTTGTCACTGAGGCCTTTTTGGCTATTCGTGCCCGGCGCCATTGGACCAGTTATTATAGATGGCTGCAAAAAGGCCATTGATTATGGGTTTAGCTGGGATTGCAGACGGTTCGCCTGACTCTGTGACAGGTGCCGGGCAAAAGATGTAAATTGTACAGCACCAAGGTCACACGGGACAGTGTAGCCACTGCAAACATTCATCAAAGCTACTGCACTGAACAACCTGAGCGTACATGAGATTATGCGTTAAGCCAAAGTCTTCAATCTCTAGATTTTGAGCATCTCTGTCACTTGAATCATTCAGACCCAGGATGTCTTGAGTTTTAGTTTTTAAATCCCTTCTGTCATGACAGTATCCAATGACTTTTTTACCCAGTGCTTGTGCAAAGCCAACTTCCCACACGGTTCCGCTATCAGGTTCAGGTCCTCGAAAAGGGGAGAGATTTGCGATGACTATATCGCAGGATTTTATAAGATCTATGTTGCCGTCTTTAATCTTTTTTGCCAACTCTTCTTTGGTGTCTCCTTGAACGATATTATCGAGGGGAAATAACCCTTCAAACCCATAGGCTAAACATTTTCGTTTCAAAACTTCCCCATGCTTTTTTGCATTTTCTAAAAAAACATCGGGGCCAGCTAAATAGATTTTTTTCAATTTTTAACCTTTGGCAGCGATTCTTTAACGTCTATTACCCATGATTCGCAGCAGCATGAGAAACAGGTTGATAAAGTCGAGGTACAGTCGCAAAGCACCGAGGATGGCTGACTTGTGTCGATCTTCCTCGTTGGCAAACCCGGCCTGGCCGATCTGTTTAATTTTTTGCGTATCATACGCTGTCAGCCCGACGAAAATGAAGACACCGACATAACTGGTGATCCAGTAAATCATCTCGCTGTGCAGAAACATGTTCACCACTGAAGCAATGATGATCCCCACCAGACCCATGAACAAAAAGCTGCCCATTCCGGTCAGGTCACGCTTGGTCGCATAACCATAAATACTCATGGCGGCAAAGGTGCCGGAGGTCACCAGGAAGGCGCTAGCGATGGAACTGTTGGTATAGATGAGAAAAACAGCAGAAAAAGTGATGCCGTTCAGTGCTGAATACCCTAGAAACATCAGTGTCGCTGTCGCGGCGCTGATACGATTAATCGCTGCAGACATGGCGATCACCAGACCCAATTCGGCAAAGATCAGACCGTAAAATACCAGCCGGTTACCAAAAATAAATTGCTGCGCTGGTTGGCTGGATAACATCAGAAAAGAGGCCAGAGCGGTTACGGCAAGCCCAGCCGTCATCCAGAGGTAGACCTTCTGGAAAAAAGTGTTAGTGATAACAATTGAACTTCCATCTGTATATGTCTCGTATTGATTTTGCATTGTTGTTTCTTCTCCGTGTGTCAATTTGAAGTTTTCTACTAGCCGCTGAGTAAAGATTATAGCACGATCAGATCAGCAGTTGCCATTCAGCCTGTCCCAGATTTTGCGCTTAAAGGCATGCTCCGGGTCGCAATCACCGCAATGCCTGTTTCGGCAACATCATCCAGAATGGCTTGTCCCATTTGCACTGGCGCTTCAATTTTGAGGGAATGTAGAGCCCGGGCTACAGCGATGATTTTATCTTTAGGAACCGCTTCTGCTGTTTTGACCGGCAAGCGGGGCCAGAGACCTGAGTTGCAGGAAACCGTCGTGCTGATCATTCTGCGGGGGTCGATGTACTCCTGCCGGGCATAATCTTCCCCACGTTTACACTCATTTCCGGTAATTTCACGAATCTCGCCATCAACAATATTTAATTCCAGAGGGCAACCCATCGGGCAGCCAATGCAGGTGAGATGTCTTTTCTCAAGCATCTATGTC
>JASJGT010000188.1:0-5257 GCA_033791405.1 Desulfuromusa sp. | reverse complement strand
CAGCGTGAAAATATTATTCTAGCAATGCTGCTCGGCGCGATAGCCGTGGCAACTGCTCCGGCGGCCCTTCTGCTCGTGGTACGTGAATTAAAAGCCAGGGGACCGTTCACCTCGACGTTAATGGCGATAATCGCTATTGATGACGGTCTCTGTATCATCGTTTTCGGCATTACTGTTTCCATAGGTCATCAACTGCTGGGCAACAGTGCTACTACCCCTATTATGGGGATTCTGGGGGCGGTTTCAGAGATCTTTTTTTCTATTGCAATCGGCGTGGCTACTGGCTTTCTGCTTGATGTGGTGATGGATAAGCTCCAGCGGAGGGGGGAAATGTTGACCGCCGGACTTGCACTGCTGTTGCTCTGCGGGGAAATAACCCGAGAGCTGCATCTTTCGCCGCTCCTGGCTGGGATGATGGCTGGTTTTGTCATTATCAACCGAGCGAAAAGAGATGTCCGCTTGTTCAGGGCCCTGAACCACTTTGAACCTCCTATCTATGTCCTGTTTTTTGCACTGGCCGGGGTTCATCTTGACCTCTCCGCCCTCTGGCTGGCCGGATGGGTTGGTGTTGCTTATTTTATTGCCCGTTTTGCTGGAAAATACTTAGGCTCCTTTCTGGGGGCAGCGTTGTCCGGATCAACAGCCACGGTGCGAAACTATATGGGACTTGCCCTCATTCCACAGGCCGGGGTTGCCATAGGCTTGGTTTTTATCATTACCAGTGATCCCCAACTCAGTGGCTGGAGCGGAATCGTTACTCCGGTGGTGTTTGCCGGGGTGATGGTTTCTGAGCTTATCGGTCCGTCTCTGGTACGTTTCTCCCTCCAGCGGGCGGGTGAAACTGAACTGACTAACAAATATTTTGAGTCTTCCGGACAATCTATATTAAGAAATCCTTTGGTCCGTTCGCAGGGTGGTTTGGTCCTGGATTCCTGGAAAGGTGAGCTCCTGCATCCGGTTGCAAACCCCGAAGGAAAGGTGCTTTTTGGTGCATTAAACTCCTCCACTGTACAAGGCCTGGCTCGGATGTCGACAATGTTTGCTCACCATTACCATGCCCTGCCAAAATCGGTCAGGGTCCTCGCGCCGGAGCAACAAGGTCTTCTGGATGAGCGGCAAATTGATAAGCTGTTCCGGGACGAGAAAAATGAAGTCGAAAGTCTGGGATACCCCTTACAGCAGGAACTCATTTACGGTAGTCCGGAACTAGGTCTACTTGAATCGGTTAATAAGAATCAAACCGAGCTTCTGGTGCTTGGTTATCCGGTCGGCCCCAAACCACTAGCCATGAAGAGGGTCTTCACATACCTTACCGACAGAGTGTCCTGTCCGGTGGTAGCGATTCGTTTCGTCGGAAAATTTTCTTTTGATCGTATCCTGGTTCCCTTTCTTTACCTGGAAGACCTGGATGAGATACTGCCGGTATTGGAGGCCATGGCAACGGCAGGTAGCCCGCAGCTAACTATCATGTATATCATGCATGCGGAAAATACCCGACAGGAATTGTGGGAAGCCGACAGGCAGTTGCGGCAGTGGCGGCAGACCAACCTACTTGATCTTGATACCGCACAGATAGTGGTCGCAGCTGAGTCACGATTGGAACGGATCCTGCGGGAATCTGGCAATTATGACCTGATCATAATTAAGGCGGCGAGGAAGTTCGGTATCCGGCGGTTTTTTGCCGGCTCCCTGGCAAATTCCGTGGTTCAGAACTGCCGTTGTTCGGTTTTCTCCGTTTATATTCCGTCTGCAGAGAGGACCAAGGATAAAAGCTGAAAAGCCAGATACAATCAATACTGATCAAGCTCCGAGCTTATACCCAGGCAAATAACTTGCAATAAAGCGCTCTGAAAATCGATTTACTACCTGACGTTTCGCATTGAGGCTATTCTTTGAAGGAAAGGGTGATGGACGAATAGAAGGAGCGTGGATCCTTTTTGTTCCAATTGCTCTTTTGGAACGCTCTGGCGTTGGTACATCTGTAAAAATACAAAGGGTTTCAGTCATTTTCGTCTGCTTTTTCTTTTATTCAAGAAACAGGAGGTTAATGACCAAATATATACCATATTTTCGGTTATATTTTTGCTACGTATTCACTGGAAATCTCAGTTTTCTATTTAAAGGCTTTTATATTAGCAGATTACGGTTCCTCAAAAATTTTAAGAGAAGAGGTTTCAACATTAAACGCTGACCTAACCTAATATTGAGCACTGAATGATTGTGAGATCAGAGCTTTTTAGCAAAGTCTTTTATTTTTTGCGTCATTTCCGAAAACTTCTGATTTGCTGGTTCCGGCTTTTCTATACCGGAAATTGCTTCTTCCAATACAACACTGGCATGAGGAATGCCCAGTTCTTTAGCAAAACGCATAAAGGTGAAGGTTTTGGCAGAACAGATTCTTTCCAGTTTTTCTATTCCGCTAATGGAAGCCGTAGTATCCGCTTCCGAATGAGCGGCAAAAATGGGGAGTTTGAGAGGGTTGTGGATACTGAATTTCTTGATTAGCTCATCGGTCTGTTTGATGAGTTTTGCTAACTCTTGGGCTCCGTCTAAATCGACGTGACTGTAACGATATGGATTGTCTCCTATTAATGGCTTATTTCTATCAAGGAGGTCAGCCAGAAACGTTCTAAGCAGTCTTTCTTTCAGTTCACCTAGGGTCCCCCCGAGACCGCCAGCCAAATCTAAAGCTGCGGAAAAAAGATACAGTGCTCCTGTAATTTTTTCACCGGAGAGAGCAGTAGCAACGCTTAATGTTCCGCCGGTTGAGAGTCCACCAATAGATACTATTTCTGAGTCCTTTTGGGCGTACTCAATAGAATACGTAATGTTATTCCTCCACTCCTCTAATTGAATACCTTCCATACCTTTTGGTTCAAGTAGTCCGTGGAAATGTAGCAGGGGCATATAAACATTATATTTAAGCTCAAAATGAAAAAAATCGCCGATGGCGGAGACAAAATATGGTGAATCTGAAAGACCATGAATCAGTATGATAGCATGTCTTGAGCCATCCTGATGTATGAGACACCGCGGGCTACAACCTGGACGCACAGTGTCTTCGGAAAAATAATCGAAAAAGTCATAGTAATCCGTCCAGATATACTCAGAAAGTAATGATTTTTTTGACATTTATTCTCTCCATTATATTTGATTGTTGTCAGCTTAGTTGATCAATAAGGTCGAATACCAGGCCGAGACAAAACATGGCCTCGCCAATGTTCCTGAGGTTCTCCCTGTGAGGGAATGCGACGCGCAGGGCAAAACCGGTTATTATAAGGGGGAAAAAGTAAACGGTAATCTTGAAGGCCACGATCTGAGCGGTTATTGTGGTTCCTATCTCTGAACCGAGAATAACATATACCGCCTGGGTCAGATTCATGACTCCGGCATTGACCAAGCCGAGTAGCAGGAGGACGGTTACGCTTGAGCTCTGGACCAGAAAGGTGACTATCGTTCCCGCAAACATCCCTCTGAGCGGGCTTGCTGTGGCTTTTTCCAGGATTATTTTTAGACGGATACTGGCGACTCTCTTCATGGTATCGCTTAACATTGAGATACTGAACATGAACAGAACCAGACCACCAAGGATCTGGAATATGAGTGTTGCAGTTTCCACCGCCGAGATTGATAGTCATTGTATTGTTTACGGTTGATGATTTCTCTTAATGGCTCATGTGGATCTCTGTCAAAGTGATTGTAGTATTGGCTGGAGCCAAGCTTCGGTCGATATTCGTTGGGAATTCTTGACTGTCAATATCGCTAAAGACCAAGCCTGAAGGCTCGGGGATTAGGACGAGTACTTCGCCGTCAGAAAAATCCTGTTGTTCTAGTGTCGCTTCTGTGTCGACTATTTTTCGCCTTGCCACACGGTAGAGTTGAAGGTTACTGAACATATCATCACTAACTGGGTCGTAGCCGTGGGTGACCGCTTGCTGATCGCGCCACATCTTCACGAATTTGGAACCAGGCAGGGAGTTCGGGACAGAGTTTGCACGAAGAAATGTGCTTTTTGCGTCGAGTAGCAAACTTTCCGTAATCCAGTAAACGACATGATTTTCAGCTTTCATAGACAATTCTCCTATTTGGCGCGCAGACTAAAAACCACATAAAATTAAGATGCAGAACGCTACGCTCATTGGTTTGGCGTGGAGTCGTAATGAAAGGACGGTCGGTTACCAGGACCGCCTCCTAACAACAAGACCAACAATGGCCGCTAGTGAGCCTAGCAGGTGGGTAATAGAATTAAATCTCTCGCCTTTATACATGATGCTTCCAGTTGTTTAGGATGAGATCCTAAGACCGAAACTTGGTATAGTCTCTTTTCAGAATTTAAGGATGTTACCTAAAAGTTGGAGCAATGTAGTCTTTTGAAAGCCCAGATTGTTCCATGTCATTTCGATAAGTGCCCCCTGTTGTTAACGCAACCTTTCCCAATAGGCTCGGCTCACTCACTCTCACCATCAATACTGGTACAGTTCCTCCTCGCAGTACTTTGTCAGCAACGCTTCCAATAGCAAAACGAAAAATTCCGCTCCTTCCATGCGTTGACATCGCCACTAGGCCGGCATTGACTTCTACTTCGGCTTTAATAATCTCCTCTGCCGGATTTTCACTCACCGAAACTTTACAAATAACGGTAACCTTTTCATTTCGCAGACGGTCACCCACTTTGTTGAGAAAATCTGTTGCCGCATCCTTCATTTCGGCGAGCTCTTCCTCGTTGTATGGAACCGAAACCGTTCCCCCTCCCATAGGTACATGGACTAGGTGTCTGACTGCTGTAATGACATGAAATAGGGTGATTTCAACCTTCTCCTCTGCCGCCAGTCTAGAGATTAGTTTCTCAACATAGGAAAGAGCGGCTTCTCCGAATTTAGAGCCATCCAATGGTATAAGTATTCTCTCTGACATCTTTCACCTCTTTTTTGTAATGGGTTTTAAGGTGCGTTGACAACAATCTCCTGTGAGTAAATACATCTTAAGAAAAAAAAACCGACCTGCCTTTTTAAAGGTAGCTCGGCTATCATCTAAGACCCGTGGCATTCCGTCCCTGCCTTACGACAGGTTTGGCTTTGTCTTGTATGAACATAAACAGAATTGTGTTTATTTAATTTTAGGCGATCACCTTGCTATATGTCAATGGGACAGCGTGGTATCGTATGGTTTTGTCTCAATTCTGGCTCCATTTGATGAAGAGCTCCGATCATCCACAGAAAACAACATCCGGAAATTTTCGAGACGTCGATATTGTCAC